>NZ_FYEK01000022.1:60000-175264 GCF_900187885.1 Thermoflexus hugenholtzii JAD2
GCTGGAGTGGGTGGCCCTGGCCATCGTAATCCTAGCCCTGCTGGGCGCGGTGGCCGCCTATCTCCGCAGTAACCCTGATCTCGTGGGCGGGGCGGTGGCGGAGGCTATCCGCTCGTTCTTCAACCGGCTCTCCGAGACCTTTGGCCCGATCCTCTCGCCCTTCTTCCCGTTCCCCCCGATCCCCCCGACGGCTTGAAGGGGCTATGTTGCGAGCCATCCGCTGGGGGCTGGTGATCAGCGGGCTGGGGGCCATCGCCCTGTCCGTCGTCCTCGAGAAGCGGGTCGGGGCCCTGGGGCTGCTTGGGCTGCTGGCCCTTTCTCTGGCCCTGAACCTCTGGCTCCTCCCCCGGGCCCTGGGGCGCGCCTTCGGGAGCTGGCGGCCGCGGCTGCCCCGGCCCGCTCCGCCGCCGGGCCTGGGGGCGACGATCGGGGAGCGGGTGGGGGAAACCGCCCGGACCCTCGTCCGGGCCCTGGAGGGGCCGCCGCCGACGATCGCCTCGGAGGCTCCGGTGGCCTTCCGGTGCCCCACCTGCGGCCGTCGGCTGGCGCGAGGGGAAGCCCGATGCGCCGGGTGTGGTCAGCCGGCCCGGTTCCGGTGCCCTTACTGCGCCCGGGAAGTGGACCCCGGTTGGCGGGGCTGCCCCGCCTGCGGGGCCGCCCTCCCTGCCGCCTGGGAGGGGAGGTGATCCGCGGCATCCGATCGCCGGATTTCGGGCCCAAGGCTCTGTAGGGCGAATGCCTCCGGGAGCGGCTTTCGCCGCGACCCTTTGTTCGGATTGAGGGGAAGGGGTTTGGGGCTGAAGGCCCTCCTGCACCGTAGGAGGCCGCCATGCGACGAGGAGCGCTGTGGATCGCGATCGGATCCATGCTGATCCTCCTGGCTCTGGGCGGCCTCGGCCTGGGGGGATGGTTCGCAGTTCGCGCCGGACGGGCGGGGGATCTGGAGACGGCGCTGATCGGGGGATGTGGAGGAGGGCTGGCGGTCCTCTTCCTGCTGTTCCTCGGGGTCGGGTTCGTGTCGGAGGGGCTCACCCGCATGGCCGCCACGGTGCATGTCGACGTCGAGCCCCGCGCGGCCCGCCTGGGGGAGACCCTCGCGGTTCAGATCGCCGTGGAGGCCCATCGCCCCCTGGTCGCCGGCCCCATCCGCCTCCGGCTGATGACGAAGGAATTCATGGCCTTCTGGGTGTGGGACTGGTTCCGTAAAACCCGCCGGCGGAAGGAGGAGCGGGAGCAGACGCGGGTGGTCCAGGAGATCCGGATCGCCGGCCGTGTCGAGCTCCTCCCCGGGCTTCCCCAGCGCTACATGGCCGCCCTCACCATCCCGATCGATGGGATGGCCTCGTTCCGGCGGGAGGAGCGAGGCCGCCTCGGCACCGACGTCCACGCCTTCGAATGGTGGGTGGAGCTGGAGGTCGGGCTGCAGGGGTGGCCGGACGCGTATGAGAAGATCCCGCTCTCCGTCCGGCCCGTCCGGGTATCGCCGGCCCCGGAGGCCCCGGCGGCGGAGCCTGTTTCGGACCTTCCATCCTCGGACCCTCTGCGGATCACTCTGGCCGCATGGTCTTTCCCGGTAGGCTCCGCCCTGCGGGGATGGGTCCGCTGGGAGGGCGAGGCGCGGCAGCGGGTGCACGTGGAGGCCGGCTACCGGATCCTCGCCGAGGGGCGGAACTGGACGACCCTCATTGGCCGCGCCGTTTATGAGCTTGAGCCCGGCCAGGAGGAAGCGTTCGCCTTTGAGATCCCTTCCGATGGCCCGATCACTTGCTCCGGCGATCTTTATGACATCCGGTGGTTCGTCCGGGGGATTGCGGACCGTCCCCTTGCCCCGGATCTCTCGGCCGAGGTCGCCGCGCGGGTGGTTCCGGGTTCCATGTAGGGCAACCGCTTGCGGTTACCTGATCCGATAGGAGGACGTGGATGCGGGGACGCACGGTTCTGATCGGCGGTCTAACGCTGGCCTTCGTCGCCCTGTGCGCCTGCGCCGTTCTGGGCGGCGGGTTCCTGGCTTACCGGTTCCTGCCGCGCCTGCTCTCGCCTACTCCGACTTCGGAGATCCGAACGCCCACGGCGCGCCCGCCGGCCTCCCCCACTTCCCTCCCGAGGCCAACGGCCACGGCCACGCTGCCCTCCCCGCCGGATGGGGAGGCCCCTGCCCTGCCGCTCCGGGTGGCCATCCCGGTGGAGGGGGTCGTCGCCATCGCCCCGGCCCCCGATGGACGTCTATCGCTGTTTACGGCAAACGGCCAGACCGGGTTTCTGGATCCCCGGACCGGGGAGATTGCGGAGGGGCCCACCGCCCCGTCGAGGGTGGAGGAGCTGGTCTTCTCCCCGGACGGCGAGGCCTTCGCCCTGCGGACTGCCTCCGAGATCCGCCTGTGGGATATCCCCGGGGCGCGGACCCGTTTCACGTTGGCGTTAGAGGAGGAGGTGCGCCGCATCGCCTTCTCCCCCCAGGGCACCCTGTTGCTGGTCGGGGGCACGGACACCTTGAGCGGCTACTTCGTGGAGACGGGGCGGCGGGCCTTCGCCTTCGATCTCTATGACGCGGCGGATCAGTTCGTCATGACGCCTGACGAGCGGCTGATCTTCCAGATGACCGATCGGGCCTCTGACCTCGAGGTGTGGGACGCTTACACGGGGGAGTGGTGGGGCTCCCTCGAGTTCGAACCCCTCACCGCCATCGCCCTCTCGCCGGACGGCCGGCTGCTCGTCGCGGCGGAGAACGAGATGCGCCCGATGGAGGAAGGCTACGAGGCGCCTTTCCCGGCCCGCATCGCCCTCTGGGCGATCACCATCCGGCCCGAGCAGCAGGAGGTGGAGCTGCGCCTCGCTCAGGAACTCGACTTGGTCCCCGAACTCGAGTATGGGAAGTTCCCCCTCCCCTTGAAAGCGCTGGCCTTCACCCCGGACGGCCGGCGGATCGTCGGGCTGGCGGACTGGGTGGGGGAGGGGGACACGAACGGCCGGCTCTACGTCTGGGACGCCGGGAGCGGGCGGATGATCGGACGGGCGATCCTCCCGCCGCGCCCCTTACGGATCGCCTTAATGGAGGAGGGGCGGTCGATGGCCATCCTCATCGGCTATATGACGGGCGTTGAGGTTCGCATCTACGAGATCCCGGGGCGTTGATTCGAGGGAGGGAAGATGTGGTCCGCGTGGATGGAGCTGCGCCGGACGGCGGCGGACGCCGTCCGTGTGTTCATCCTGGGCCCCCAGTGGAGCGGCGTCGGCCTGCTGGCCGACCTCCTCCGCATGGGGACACGGGGGTGGGCCTGGGTCCTGTTGCTGCTCGCCACCCTGGGGACGGCCTTCGTCTTCACCCTCCCGGGGGCGGCCCCGCAGGCCCGGGAGGGGTTGGCCCATCCGGCCGGGACCGGGCTGCTCACGCTGTGGATGGCCTTCCTCTGGACCTTGCTGACGGCGACGGCGGGGGATCTGCCGGCGGCCTTCCGGCTGCCAGTCGCGATCTACGGCCTGTTCTACTTCGGCCTGCCGCTGCTCAGCGCCGCCGCCCCCCATCTGGTGCTTATACCCACGCTGGCCCTTCTGCTGTTCGAGCGGACCCATCCCCGCTCCGCCCTGGCGGGCTGGCCCGGGCGGCTCCTGTGGGCGCTGGCCCTGGCCCAGTTCCCGCCCCATCCGATCCGCCCCTTCTTGCTCAGTCTGGGGGTCAAGGCGCTGCTGGGGATCGGGCTGATGAGCCTTCCCTTCTGGCCCTCGGTGCGGATCTCTCGGATGGCGCGGGGGGGCCTGCTGGCCCTGGGCCTGACGATCCCCTATCTGGCCGCCTGGGGGAGCGGGCCGGCGGCCACCGGCGAGGGGATCCGGCAGATGCTCGCCGGGGTGTGGGGTCTGAGCGTCCCGGTCTGGCTCTGGCTGGGGGCCAATCTGGTCGAGGAGGGGGGACGCCTGGGCCATTTCTGGAGCCGCCGGATGGAGCTCCTGCACGCCCGCCCTCGCCTCTTCGGGGCCCTTCCCTTCCTGGCCCTGGCCCTGGGCGCACTGGCCCTGCCGGCTTTCTGGCCGGAGCTGGGGATGGCGCTGCTGGCACCCCTGGGACCGTGGGGTCCCCTCGCGCTGTATCAAGGGGTCTGGCATACCCTTCGAGACTGGCCTCTGGACGCCTATCTGGCGGGCCGGACGGCCGTCGGGGTCCTGTTCGTCCTGGGGCTGGCCGGCCTTGGGATGCGGCGGCGGATGGAGCCGGTGGCCTTCGGCCAGCGGTATGTCGCCCTCCTCATCGGCGCGGTGGCCTTTCTCTTCGCCTTCTACCAGGCGTTCTTCGAGGTTGTGGACCTGGAGCTGCCTCAGCAGTGGTGGCCGCTGCTTCTGGTGATGGTGGCCTGGACATGGGAGCCGTTGAAGGGCCTGCAGGAGCTGCGGGAGGAAGCGGAGGATCTGCTGGAGTGGATCCTCGCGGCCGGGCTGCTGTTGCTCACCGCCGTCATGGCCCGGCAGCTCGAGGATCCAGAGGGGCTGGTCCGGAACACCGCCCTGTGGCCGCTGCTGGGGGCGATGGCCTGGGGCTTCCCCTACCTGCTGTTCACCGCCCTGCAGGCCGCCCGGGGCGTGGAGGGAGAAGGGACTGTCTCCCCGGTTCGCCCCTTCCTGTTGGGCTATGGCCTGATGCTCCCGTTGGCCTCTCTGCTCCCCCTGGAGGACCGCTATCTGCCCCCGCTGGCCTTCTGGCTGGGGAGCCTGCTGCTCCCGCCGCCGGAGGGTTCGCGGATCGATCGCTGGATGCACGGGGCGTGGATCGGGTTGGGGGCGGTGGCCTTCCAGGTGGTGCCCTGGATCCTGCCCCTGCCGGTCCTTCCGTGGGCGGGGGAGTGGCTGGAGCGCCTCTACCACCGGACCCCCCTGGAGTTCCTGAGCGCGGTCTATTTCATCCGGGCGGCGGGGGCGCTGCTCGCGGCCCTTCCCCTGGCGATCCGAACGGGCCCCGGATGGCGCGGGCGGATCGGCGGGATCCTCGGCGCGCTGCTGTGGGGGCTCTGGTCCGTCCGTGCGCCCTGAGGCCGCATCCTTCTGTTCACAGCCTGTTCACGGGGGCGGAGGAAGATAAGGCCCGAGGGGCTGGGAGATCCGGATCTCACGCCGGGAGGCTTCGATGGCTGGGATCGAACCGATGTCGCATCGGCGGCTCGTGCGCGTCTACGTGGTCCAGGTCTTCCAGGATCCCGATGGGGCGATCTACGGCCGGGTGACGGAGCCGGCCACCATGCGCCAGTGGGTCTTCCGGGACCTCGCGGATCTGCCGGGCATCCTGGGGCAAGGGGTGGAAGGCCTCTCGGAAACGCCTCCGGGGAAGTGACCCAGTGGTGGCTCCGCCGCCGAAGGGAGCTCGCCGATTGGAAGGGGGCCATCGTCCGGGCGGCTCGATGGACGGCGCGCCGCAAGCGCCGCCGGACGAGGCTCCCGATGCGTTCAGAGCCGTAAGCCCTTAAGAACTGCCTTTGGGGCAAGCAAGCGCGAGAATTTTACGTGGTGATCCGAACGGGATGAAGACGGGTATTATGTGGGGGAGGTTCCCCAACTGCGAGCCTGCTATCGCCAGGGGCGAACGCTGGAGGAGCTGTTGGAAAATATTCGAGAAGTTATTCAGATGTGTCTGGAGGAAGGCAAGGAGCCAAGCACGGAGTTCATCGGTTTACAAGGGTAGTCATCGAGGGAAGGGCTTCTGGGTAGGACATAAACAACCGGAGGCGACCTTCTGCTTTCGTTGGCCGGCGGAGGGCCGCCTCCGGCGTTCATTCGGGAGAGGAGGGTGTTGCGCCTCCTTATCCGGTGCCGGCGGGACCAACGGCCTGACGCAGCGCTTCCCGCAGGCGCTGGATCTCCGGCTCCCAGCGGGCCTCCCCCAGGGCGATCCGCTGGTGCTTGCGGAAGGCCAGCTCCGTCGCCAGGGCGTAGATCCACCCCAGCCGTCGGAAGGTATCCATATCCCCTCGCAGCAGCGCCCCCCAGCGCATGCCGATCCGTCCGAGGATCGAGGCGGATTGCCGGTAGAGGGCCTCCGGCAGCACCCCTGCCTCCACCTCCTCCCGCAGATACTGCCGCAGCCAGCGCCGCTCCCGGGTGAGTCCGTAGAGGGCGATGGCGAAGATCAGCAGCGCCCCCGCCCAATCGAAGGGAACCCAGAGCAGGCAGACCAGCGGGGACTGAGTGGCTTCGGTCAGGGTGGCCACGGCGTTGTGCAGGGCGTGGAAGGCCATGGCCCCGCCCAGGCCCAGGACGGGGGCGGTCAGGCGGACCAGGGCCGAGGTCGACAGCCGGGCGGCGGCGAACCCCAGGCCGGTGAGGGCGGTGAAGGCCGCGTGGTTCAGGCCGAAGAGGAAGGCCCGAGCGATGAAGTTGCCGAACATCCCCCCCAGCCCGCCCGCAGAGGCCGCGCCCAGAAAATAGAAGACGTTTTCTGTGGCGGCGAAGCCGAAGCCCACCAGGGAGCCGTAGAGGAAGCCGTCGTAGAGGCTGTCGATCTCCCGGCGGTAGAGCAAAAAGAGCAAAAAAACGAAAAGCCCCTTGAAGAGCTCCTCCGTGAAGGGCGCGACGAGGATGGCGCTCATGGCGCCTCCCGCGCTCTGCCCCAGCGCGGCCTGGAAGACGGCGACGGCCGGGACCTGGGCACACAGGGAAAGCAAGACCGTAGGGACGCTGCCCCACAGGAAGGCGGCGGCGATCAGCCAGAGGGGCTCCTTCTCGAAGCGGTCGAACCACCAGGCGAAGGCCGCATAGAGGATCATCGGCCCGAAGGCCAGCACGGGCGCCAGACACAGGGCGATGAGCGGGAATCCTCCCTGGCTCTCCATATCACTTTCTCCCGGTAAAGGATGAACCGGTCGCTTACTCCGTCAGGCGGCGCAGGAGCTCGCGCAGGCGCTGGATCTCGCTTTCCCAGCGGGCCTCGCCCAGGGCGGCCTGCTGGTGCTTGCGGAAGGCCAGCTCAGCGGCGAGCTGGAGCTGCTGTCCGCGCCGCCGCCAGGCCGCCGTGTCGCCCCGGAGGAGCGGACCCCACCGATAGGTCAGCCAGCCCCCCGGCGAACGGAGGACCTCATACAGGGCCGTCGGGAGAACGCCCGTGGAGACCTCCTCCGCCAGGTAGCGGGCGATCCAGGTCCGCTCCCGGCCCATCCCGTAGATCACGATGCCGATCAGCAGCAGGACGCCCAGGGCGTTGATCAGGGCCCGCACACCGGCCAGACCCGGGTTCCAGAGGGTGGGCACGATGGCCAGCTCCCGCAGGCTGTGGAAGGCGATGGCGGCCACGAGGCCCAGGAGGGGCCATGCCGGCCGCGTCGGGCTCCGGCTCAGTCGGCCCGCCGCCAGCCCCAGGCCGATCCATCCCGTAAAGAAGGCGTGGGCCAAGCCCAGCACCAGCGTCCGCCCGAAAGCCCCCTCCAGGCTCCAGCCCCGGGCCGGCGCCCCCACGATAGTGTCCGCAGCGGCGAAGGCGAAGCCGGTCAGGGCCCCGTAGAGGAAGCCGTCGTAGAGGCTGTCGATCTCCCGGGCATACAGGAGGAAGAACCCGGCCAGGAAGAGGGCTTTGATCACCTCCTCCAGGGCTGGCAACATGAGGGCGTTCCCCCAGGTCCCCGCCCACAGCGGATCGAACAGGGCCGCGCCCCCGGCGAGGGCCAGCGGCCGCAGCAGGGTCACCGCCATCATGGCCAGACTGCCCCAGAGGGTGGCGGCCCCCATCAGGGTTAGCGGCTCCTTCTCATAGCGGTCGAACCACCATAACAGCCCTGCGAACAGGACGGTAGGGATCAGCGCCCCGACCATCGCGATCCCCAGCGCTGCGATCATCTCCACCTCCTTGATCCCGGCGGATTTGGAAAAAGAGACCCAGAGCTCAGCCCGTCGGATTGAACTTCGCGGGCCCCACGCCCTCAGCGCGCCTGGTAAGTGAACACATACAGGTAGGTATAGTTCCCGCTGTCGACGATGTAGCCGGCGAACTTGAGGGTGCCGTCCTCCCGATACGCCTCGAAGGCCAGGCTCCCGCTGCTATGGCTGTAGTAGCCGGGCTCGTTCACGATGCCGTCCTGGTCAAAGTCCATGTCGATCAGCGCATACTGGAACGGCGTGTAGATCGGCTGGGCGCCCTGGGAGGTGACCAGGATCCCCTGGAAACTCTGAACCCCAGGGAAGAAGGGGCACGGGAAGAGGGTGTAACCGGGTTGGTCCACCAGGGAACAGTCCCGCTGAACCCGGATGGTTGCGAAGGGGAACTGGATGCCGATGGTCCCATCCCCCAGCGCTTGCACCCGGATCGCAGAGCCTGTTCCGGAGGTGAGGGGGCGGCACTGGTTGGCGTTCACGTCACAGGTGTATCCGCCGGTCTGAACCAGCGTGAAGCCGCCTCCGGTCGTCCCCCCGGACGGTTCGCCTCCCGAGGGCATCCCGGTGGTCCCGCCGGGCGCAGGCCCCACTGGCCCCCCGGGGCCTCCCTGGGGTCCGCCTCCGGTCGGGCCTCCTCCCATCGGTCCACCTCCCCCGGGCCCGCCGCCCGGGATGCCGGGCGTGCCCACCGGACGGACGACGGGGGTAGCTGGCCGAACCGGCTGCTGGCCCTGCCCGCGGCTCAACGCGGCGACGCCCAGCGCGCACATGCCCAAGCCGATGAGGGCCAGCCCGAGCAGCAGCAGCCCCGCGCATCCCCCGCCTACCACCAATGGAAGCCGGCTTCCGGAAGATCCGGATGGCCCTATGTTCGACATCGCGCCCTCCTCTCGGAAAGTCAGTGGGATCCCCTCTTACTCGAAGCAAAGAGTAAGCGGGGGTTGCGAACAACCTGTGAACATGGAGCAGGGAAGGCAGACCGGGGCTTAAATCGGCTCACCCCGGCGGAGCCGTTCGGCCAGCCAGCGGGTGAGGGGGGAGGGAGGGGCTTGGAGCTCCCCCCGGAGGGCTTCCACTGCCTCCTCGTAAACGCGGAGGGCGCGGGCCCGCTGCCCCAGGCGGGACCAGGCCCGCATCAGGACCTGATAGCCTTCCTCCAGCCAGGGGGCCTCTTCGACGGCGCGCTCCGCCCAGCGGAGGGCCTCCGCGGGCTCCTGGAGGACCAGCGCGTCCTCCGCCAGGGCCTGGGCGGCTTCGGTGCGCAGCGACCGCCAGCGCTCCTGGTGGGGGATCAGCCAGGCATCATACGACACCTCGGGCAGCAACAGAGGCCATTCCTCCAGGCGCGCCGCCAGCGCCGCCCAGGCCTCTCGATGCATTGGGCGCGCCGCCAAGGCCCGGCGGATCTCGGCTTCCATTTGCTCTACATCTACCCTCACAACGTTGTGGGGATCGAAGCGCAAAGTCTCCCCTGCGCTGGCGAAATAGCGGAAGGGACCCTTGGAGCGCATGGCCGGCTCCAGGACCTGGTGCAGCCAGGAGAAGAGCCGGCGGAAGATCTCCTCCGCATTTTCGGGATCCCGCTCGGGCCACAAATCTTCCAGGATGCGCTCCCGGGAGAGCCACTGACGCCGGTGGAGGGCAAAGTATTGCAGGAGGCGGGCGACAGCGGGCCGGGGCCATACGGATTCCGGAAGAAGTTGTCCGCCCCGCCGGACCTCGAAGCGACCCAGGAGCCGGATCTCCAAGGGGGGCGGGGGGAGAGATTCGAGGGCCTGCAGCGCCGCGGTCAGGGCTTGATGGACCCGAGGATGGCGCTCCCGGCGGAGGGCGTCTTGCAGGAGGGGCATGGCGGCCTCCTCCCCGGTGGCGGCCAGGGCTTGGGCTGCGACCCGACGCACGTTCTCGCGGGGATGCCGAAGCAAGGCCCCGAGTTCCACAAGGGGCCTTAGACGGCCCAGCGCCCGGATGGCCTCCGCCTCGTGGATCCCCTCCTGCAGACAAAGCAGCCAGAAGGCGGTCCCCAGCTCCGGATCCTGGGCGGAGAGCCGGTCCTCCTGCCGGATCTGACGAAGGGCGGCGTGGAGGTGGCGGCGCCAGCGGGGATCCCCGGCGGCGTAAGCCTGGAGGGCCCGCAGGGCCCGCAGCCGGAGGAAGGCCGCGCCGGCCCGGGCGGCGATCAGGGCTCCCACGGCCGGGTGGGATTCCGCCCGCCCCAGCGCCCAGGCGGCTAAATCCCGCTCCAGGGCCACCAGGCCTCGGGCAAGGGGGGCCCCTTCCAGGCGCGGCAGGGCCTGCTCGGCGATCCGGAGGGCTTCCTCCGGCTGGCCCTGCCGGCGGGCCTGCCAGGCCTGCGCCTGGGCGAGGGCCCCCACCCGCTCGGGATGCCCACGGGCCAGATCCCCGGCCCGGGCGAGGGCCTGCGCGGCGGCGTCCCATCGTTTCTGGCCGATGGCCCCCATCGCCCGGCACCACCAGAACCAGAAGTCGTTGCTGGCCTGGCCTTCCTCCACCTCGCGGGCCAGGGCCTCGATCTCCCGAAGGATCCCTTCCAGCTCCGCCCAGGCTCCGGTTTCTACCGCGAGCAGCGCCCAGCCCATCCGATGGGTGATCTGCTGGGCGGGCCGCTCCGCGTAATACGGGGCGTTGGCGGAAAGCAGCGCCCGGGCCGCCTCGAAGCGCCCCGCAGGGATCTCCACGCCCACCGCCTGATTGTGGCGGAGGAATACCGGGTAGTGGGGATCCCCCAGCGCCTCTGCCAGGGCCATCGCCTCCTGATAGAGGCGCCGGGCTTCGCGCAGACGGCCCAGGCCGGTGCAGGCGTCGGCGGCGGTTTTGAGCAGCCGCATGCGCAGGTCCGGGGAGCGCGCCTGCCCCAGCCCCTGCATGCTCCAGGCCAGGCTCTCCCCGAAGCGGCCCTCGATGTAGAGCGCGGAGGCCAGCATCAGCGAGGCCTGATCCCGCAACGCCGGATCGCCCTGTTGCTCCGCCCAGGCCAGCACCTCCCGGAGGAGGGCGCGGCCTTCCTCCCAGTGGCCGCCCCGATGAAGCTCCTTGCCCAGGCGGAGCATGAGATCTGGCGCCTCCCGGCGCGCGGGCTCGGGGAGGGCCAGCACCCAGCGCCGGAACGTCCGCCGCCGCCCTCGATCCCAGATGAAGGCGTCCGGCAGGGCCCGCAGCAGCCGGACCGCTTCGGCGTCCAGCCCGCCGGCCAGGGCGTGCTCGATGGCCATCTCTATGTCGCCCTGGGCTTCGAACCAGGCGACGGCGCGGGCGAAAAGGGGCGGGAGCGGCTCCGGGATGTGCCGGAGCAGGAACTCCCGGAACAGCTCGTGGTAGCGCCAGCGATCCGGGGATCCGGCGGACTCCAGGAACAGCCGGCGCCGCTGGACCTCCTGCAGCAGGCGGGGCAGCTGGGGCAGGAGATCCGAACGATCTTCCAGGAGGGCGTCGGCCAGGGCTCCGTTGAACCACAGCGGGATCGCAGTGCGGAACAGGAAGGCGCGCAGCGGCTCGGGGAGGGTTCGGATCAACGAGCGGGCCAGCTCCTCAAAAAGCCGATCCTGGGCCTCCGGCCACCGCTCCGGGAGAGGGCGGTCGACGTCAGGCTGGGCGAGCAGGGCGATGGCCATGGGCCAGCCCCGGGTCCGGCGGTGCACCTGGGCGGCCGTCCCGGGGTCCACCCCGAGGGCCGCCGCCACCTCGTCGACGGAGAAGGCCAGCTCTGCCTCCGTCAGCCATGTTTGCGGAAACGGGCCTCCGCCCAGCGGCTCCGGGATCCACCGCCCGGCAACCACCCAGCGTTCCGGGGTCCGGGCGATGGCCGTTTGCAACACACCCAGCGCCTCCGGGCCGTCGGCGAGGAGATGGACGTCGTCCAGGAGCCGAATGCGGGCTCCCTGAAGGGGCGCAAGGACTTCCCGGAGGCAATCCGGGTCGATGGCGGATGGCATGAGGCCCAGATAGCGGCTGCCGGGGAGATGGAGTTCCAGGGAGCGCAGGAGCGTGCTCTTGCCGTAGCCGGGCGGCGCGGCGATCCACACCGTCCCCTGTTGCAACCCCTCCTGAACCCGCTGAATGAGCTGCGGGCGGATCCGGAAGATCGCGGGAGCTCTGCCCGCTTCCATCCCTGGGCCCCTCCAGGGTCAACGAATTGTCGGAGCGGCTTCCGCAGCGAACCTCGCGTCATCGAAGGCCGAGATTTGGGGCGAAAGCCCCTCCTACAAAAAGACTGATGTTGATGGTTACCTGAATTATACCACCGCCCCAGGGCCGCCGGAGGAAACGCGCCCGCGCATTTTCAGTTTCCCGGATTGGGCGCGCCTGGATGATCCCATTCAGAGGCGGAAGGCCATGGGAAGGGATGGAAGGGAGTCTGACAGGGCGGTCCGAAGGCGTATTCGACGGTGCGCCCCCGGAGGTCCGCGATCACAGACCAGAGGGTAGAGAACCCGGGGCGATGCCCGCAGACGGGTGCCTCGTGATCGCTTAAAGCCCTGAGGAGGCGCTCCCGGGGCGGGCCATCCCCGGTTGCGATGTGTTCCGTTAGCCGTTCCTTCCGCCGCATGGAGAACCGCAGATCCCGACGGCCCTGATAGGGCCGCAGCGCCGGATGCTCATAGTGGTTCGTCACCGTCAGGATCCCGTTCTCTGGGAGGCGCACCGCCGCGCAGAGCGGATGGATCTCCACAGCGAACCCCTCATAGGGATCGGCGACCAGGAGGTTTAGGGGGAGCATATGAGGGATCCGCAGCGCGAGCTCGGCGGCCTCCCCGGCCGAGCGGCAGCGCTCGAGCAGGATGCGGGGGATCAGGTGGAAGGGGATCCCGGGCCGGGGAGGCGGCTCGTCGGCCATCACGGCGTGCAGGGAGACGAAGAGGCCGGCCTCGTTGACCCCGTCGTAACGGCCACCGGGGACGCTGCCCATCATCCCCAGGGAGGCCAGGCCCCCCTCCGGGCGCAGCCCCACCAGGTCCCGCCGGCGCTGGATCGGCCGGAAATCGTAATTGCGCCCTACCCACGCGCCCGCAGGCTCCCACACGGCCACGGCGGAGCAGGCGAAGGGACGGGCGCGCATGGAGGTCCGGCAGACCTGCTGCCAGAGGAGTCGGGGGTCCATCCCCTGGGCGGCGGCGTAACCTTCGTATTCCTCGATCAAGGGGGGATGCCAGCGGGCCACCAGCCGGCGGCAGGCCTCGGCCAGCTCGGGATCCGGAGGCGGCGGCCACCAGGGCGGGCGATGAAAAGGCGGATCCAGGCGGCCCAGCTGCGCGCCGATCTCCCGCGGGGTCCCGGCCAGCATCCGCACCCGGTAAGGCGCCGGGGGGAACAGTTCGGGCATCGCGTTCCTCGCTTCGCCTACGCCCGGCCCTGCGCGGCGCGCTCCTGATGGAGGGCGTATAGCGCTTCCAGGCCCAGCAGGTAGCTGCGCCAGCCGAAGCCCTGGATCACCCCCTTACAGACCGGGGCGATCACCGAGAGCCGGCGCCATTCCTCCCGGGCGTGGACGTTGGAGAGATGAACCTCCACAGCGGGCAGGTTCACGGCGGCCAGGGCCTCCCGCAAGGCGTAGCCGTAGATGTGCAGAGCGCCGGGGTTGATGAGAATGGCGTCCGCCCAGCCTCGGGCCTGGTGGATGGCGTCGATTAAGACCCCCTCGTGGTTGGACTGGATGATGCGCAGGGTGACGCCGTGGGCGGCCGCCCATTCCTCCAGCCGGGCGTTGATCTCCTCCAAGGTCATCGTCCCGTAAATGTGGGGCTCCCGCGTCCCCAGCAGGTTGAGGTTGGGCCCATGCAGCACCAGCACGTTCATGGGAGAAAGCCTCCTGCGGATCGGATGATGGCCTGACTGCTCCGGGCGGTGGAAGTTGCCGAACCCGTTCGCTCTGCGTTATCGTTATTTTCCGGTGACCGCCTGCCCGGCGGCGGGCTTTCGCGCTGATGGAAATCGGCCTTCTCGGGCGCTTCGCACCGGGCGTCGGCGCAGGCCGACCGTCGGCCGAAGGCCTCCCGAGGTCAAATTCATTCGACGCAAAAGGCTTTCGCGCCGATGAAGGGCCCGGGCGGACAGCCGGAGTCGGCCGGCAGGCCCTATTCTCAGCCGGAATCTGCGAATCGGCCAAATGCGAGGGGAGGTGGCGGATGGAGGGGGAGATGTTCGCGGTGATCCTGGCGGGGGGCAGCGGCACCCGGCTGTGGCCGCTGAGCCGGCAGAGCCGCCCCAAGCAGATGCTGCGGCTCCTGGGGGAGCGGACGATGTTCCAGCTGACGGTCGATCGCCTGCTCCCCATGTTCAAGCCGGAGCAGATCCTCGTGGTGACCGGTCGGGAGCACGTCGAAGAGCTCATGCAGCAGGCCCCGGAGATCCCCCGGGAGAACTTCCTGGTGGAGCCGGTGGGCCGCAACACCGCCCCGGCCATCGGGCTGGCGGCCCTGCATCTGCGCCGCCGCGATCCCCGGGCCCGCATGGCGGTGTTGCCCGCGGATCACTACATCCGGGACGAGGCCCGCTTCCGCGCCGTCCTCCGGGCGGCCTTCCAGGTCGCCGAGAGAGGGTTCCTGGTCACCCTGGGCATCCGCCCCACCTATCCGGCCACGGGGTTCGGTTACATCGAACGCGGGGAGCTCCTGGGGCGGTTCGGGGGCTTCCTGGCTTACCGAGTGCGGGCCTTCCGGGAGAAGCCGGACCTGGCCACGGCGGAGCGCTTCGTCGCCGATGGGCACCACTCCTGGAACAGCGGGATGTTCATCTGGCGCGTGGACCGCATCCTGGAGGAAATCGCACGTCACATGCCGGAGCTGGCCGCCGGGCTGCAGGAGCTGGAGGAGACCCTGGGGACGCCGGAGGAGGCGGCGGCCCTGGGCCGAATCTGGCCGGGGATGCCCAACACGAGCATCGATTACGGGGTGATGGAGAAGGCTCAGGAGGTCGCCGTCATCCCCGCCGAGTTCGGCTGGAACGACATCGGCAGCTGGGCCGCCCTGCTCGATATCCTGGCCAGCGACGATCAGAGCAACGTGGTCCTGGGTGCGGAGCACCTGGGGCTGGACACCTCGGGCTCGCTGATCTTCGGTAACGGCCGCCTGGTGGCCACCCTGGGTGTCCGGGATCTGATCATCGTCGACACCGATGATGTCCTCCTGGTCTGCCATCGCGAGCGTGCCCAGGATGTGCGCCTCCTGGTGGAGGCGCTGAAGCGCGAGGGGCGCCAGGAGTATCTGTAACGGTTTCGCGCCGATGGAAATCGGCCTTCTGAGGCGCTGGCGCGCCGGGCGTCGGCCCTCGCCGACGCAAAGAAGGCTCTCCGGTCGGCGCAGGCCGACCATCGGCCGGAGGCCTTCTCGGGCCGAATTCATCCGGCCCGCCAGGCCGACCGTCGGCCGAAGGCCTTCGAAGGTCGAATTCATTCGACGGGAGGGAGTCAGGATGGCGGAGAAAGGGACGCGGCTGGTCATCGTGGAATCCCCGGCCAAGGCCCGCACCGTGGGCCGCATCCTGGGCCGGGGCTTCACCGTGAAGGCTTCCATCGGGCACGTGCGGGATCTCCTCAAATCCCAGCTGGCGGTGGACATCGAGAACAACTTCAAGCCCACCTACCGCGTGCCCAAAGAGAAACAGGCGGTGGTGCGGGAGCTGCGACAGGCGGTCAAAGAGGCTGAGGAGGTCTACCTGGCCACTGACCCGGACCGGGAAGGGGAGGCCATCGCCTGGCACCTGACCGAGGTGGCGGACATCCCAGCCTCCAAGCTCCGCCGCGTCGTCTTCCATGAGATCACCGAGCCGGCGATCCGGGAGGCCTTCGCCCATCCCCGCGGCATCGACATGCAGCTGGTCCACGCCCAACAGGCCCGGCGCATCCTGGACCGGCTGGTGGGCTACAAGCTGAGCCCCCTGCTTTGGGAGAAGGTCCGCGGCCGCCTCTCCGCCGGCCGGGTCCAGTCGGTGGCGCTGCGGCTGATCGTGGAGCGGGAGCGGGAGATCCAGGCCTTCGTCCCCGAGGAATACTGGACCATCGCCGTGGAGCTCTCCAAACTGGACGACGAGCGCGCTTTCCGCGCCCGGCTGGTCCGCTATCTGGGTGCCGAGCCCGACCTCAAGAACGAGGAGCAGGTGCGCCCGCTGGTGGCGGAGCTGGAGGACGCCCTTTACGTCGTGGTCAGCGTCAAGAAGGGGGAGCGGCGGCGGCGGCCGGCGGCGCCCTTCACCACCAGCACGATGCAGCAGGAGGCCTCCCGCCGCCTGGGCTTCACCGCCCGCCGCACCATGGCCGTGGCCCAGCAGCTCTATGAGGGCCTGCCCCTGGGCGAGGAAGGCTCCGTGGGCCTCATCACCTATATGCGCACGGACTCCACGAACGTCTCCCCCCTGGCCCAGGAGGAGGCGCGGCGCTTCATCGCCCAGGCCTACGGGGAACACCTGCTGCCGCCGGAGCCTCCGGTCTACAAGACCCGGGCCCGCATCGCCCAGGAGGCCCACGAGGCCATCCGGCCCACCTCCGTGTTCCGGACACCGGAATCGGTGAAGCCCTACCTGGACCGCGATCAGTATCGCCTCTACGAGCTGATCTGGAAGCGCTTCATCGCCAGCCAGATGGCCCCCGCCATCCTGGACACGATGACTGTGGAGATCGTGGCCGTGCCCCGCGCCCTGATCGCCGACGGGGAGATCCCCCTGGAGGCCCTGGAGAACCCCCGCTATCTCTTCCGGGCCACCGGCTCCGCCATCCGCTTCCCCGGCTTCCTGGTGGTCTACGAGGAGGCCCGGGAGGAGGACGTCAAGCCGGAGGAGGAGGAAGAGGGCGGCGGGCTGTTGCCGCCCCTGGAGCCCAACGAGCGGCTGCGGCTGTGGCGGGTGCTCCCGGAGCAGCATTTCACCCAGCCGCCGCCCCGCTACACGGAGGCCTCGTTGATCAAGACCCTGGAGGAGCTGGGCATCGGCCGGCCCAGCACCTATGCCCCCATCCTCTCCACCCTCTTCCAGCGGGGCTATGTGGAGCGGGTGGACAAGCGCCTGGTCCCCACCCCCCTGGGGATCACCGTCACCGACCTGCTGGTCCAGCACTTCCCTGACATCATGGACGTCAACTTCACGGCCCGGATGGAGGAGGACCTAGACCGCATCGCTGCCGGGGAGGAGGATTGGGTGGAGGTGTTGCGGCGCTTCTACGGGCCTTTCGAGCAGCGGCTCCAGGAGGCCCTGGCCAGGATCCAGAAGGTCTCCCTGGACCATGAGGTCCTGGACGAGCAGTGCCCGGAGTGCGGCGCCCCGCTGCAAATCCGCTACGGACGGTTCGGGAAGTTCGTCGGGTGCACCCGCTTCCCGGAGTGCCGCTACACCCGGCCTTTCTTCAACAAGCTGGGGGTGCCATGTCCACAGTGCGGCGGGGAACTGCTGGAGAAGAAGAGCAAGCGGGGGCGCACCTTTTACGGCTGCAGCAACTGGCCGACCTGCAACTTCACCACCTGGAAGCGCCCCCTGACCGCTCGATGCCCGCATTGCGGCGGCCTCCTGGTCCAGGACGATCGGGAGAACGCCCGCTGCCTCAAATGCGAGGCCGTCGTGCCGCTGGCGGAGCTGGAGCTGGAGGAAGCCGGGGAAGGCGCGTAGGGAAGGTCACTTGCGGGCAGGGAAAGGTGGACCAATGCGGATCCGTGCGGTGACGGTGTTCAGCTGTCCCACGGAGGAAGAGATCCGCCGGGCCGGGGCCCTGGCCCGGGCGGCGCAGGAGGCCCTCGCGGCGGCCGGCTACGAGGTCCAGACCCTCCGGCTGGCCTTGCCCCCGCCCGAGCCTTCGGAGGCGCCGGAGGCCTTCCTCGCCCGCGCCCGCGCGCAGGAGGCCCTGGCGCAGGAGGCCGGCTTCGACTACCTCAGCGTGGGCCCTGTAGGGCCGCTGGCCCCGCATATCCCACGCCTCCTCGCGGAGACCCGAAGCGTCTTCGCCGCCCTCGCCCTGAGCCGGGGGGCGGACGCCCGAGCGGCCGCGCGGGTCATCCGGGAGAACGCGGCCATCCCCCCGGACGGCTTCGCCAACCTCCGGTTCGCCGCCCTGGCCGGTGTGCCCCCGCTGTGCCCCTTCTTCCCGGCCGCCTACCACGACGGCGGCCCCATGGCCCTCGCCCTGGCCACCGAGGCCGCCGATCTCGCCGTCGAGGCCGCCCGGGCCGCCCAGGACCCTCCGGCAGCCTGCGCCATGATCCAGGCTCGGGTGGAGGCTATCGGACGGCAGCTCGGCGCCCTGCTCCGGCCGATCGCCGCCGCCTTCGGCGCCCGCTTCGCCGGCGTCGACTTCTCCCTGGCGCCCTTCCCTGAGCCTGAGCGCAGCATCGGGATGGCCATCGAAGCCCTCAGCGGGGTTCCCTTCGGGGCGTCCGGCACCCTGGCCGCCGTCGCCGGGCTGGCGGCCGCCCTCCACGCCGCGGACTTCCCCCGAACCGGCTTCTGCGGGGTGATGCTCCCGGTGCTGGAGGATGCTGTCCTCGCCCGGCGGGCCGCCGAGGGCACCTTCGGCCTTCCCCATCTCTTGCTCTACTCCGCAGTCTGCGGGACGGGGCTGGACACCGTCCCGCTCCCCGGTTCGACGCCGGAGGGCGCCCTGATCCGGATCCTGGAGGACCTGCGGGCGCTGAGCGAGCGGCTCCGCAAGCCCCTCACCGCCCGCTTGATGCCCATCCCCGGCCGCGAGCCCGGGGATCCTGTTCGCTTCGATTTCGCCTACCTGGCCCCCTCCGCCGTCCTAACGGTCCCGGATCCGGGCATGTGTTGAAAGGGATCCTTTCCCGGAGGCATCCATGTCCCGTCCCATTCGTGTCCCGCCGGAGTTCTGCGTCCCCGAACGGCCCCGCCCCCCGGAGACCGCGGGGCTCATCCGGTCGGTCGACCCGGATAGCTGGGGCGCGCGGGTGGGGATCCGGCCGGGGGATTTGCTGCTGCGGGTCAACGGGCATCCCGTGGAGGACATCATCGACGTTCAGTTCTACGCCGCGGAGGATCACGTTGTGATGGAAGTGCGGCGGGACGGGCGGTTACTGCGGCTGGGCGGGCCACGGGAGGAGGGAGAGCCCCTGGGGCTGGCCTTCGCCCATCCGACCTTCGACATCGACATCCGCCGCTGCAACAACCTGTGCCCCTTCTGTTTCGTCCTCCAGACCCCGAAGGGCATGCGCCGCACGCTTTACATCAAGGACGACGATTACCGTTACTCCTTCCTGTATGGGCACTTCGTCACCCTGACCAACCTGGCCGAGCGCGACTGGCGGCGCATCGTCGAGCAGCGCCTTTCCCCGCTTTACATCTCCGTCCACGCCACCGACCCGGAGGTCCGTCGACGGGCGCTGCGCAACCCTCGGGCTCCGGACATCATGGCCCAGCTGCGCTGGCTGGCGGAGCACGGCATCGAGATGCACACCCAGATTGTGGTGACGCCCGGGCTGAACGATGGGGAGATCCTGGAGCGCAGCGTGTTCGACCTGGCGGCCCTGTGGCCTCACGTGCGCTCCGTGAGCGTGGTGCCGGTGGGCGTGACCCGCTTCCAGCGCTACGGGGTGCGGCCGAACACCCGGGAGGAGGCGCGACGGGTGCTGCGGGCGGTCCACGCCTGGCAGCGGGCCTTCCGTCGACAGCTCGGGGTGGGGTTCGTCTACGCCACCGACGAGTGGTATCTCTCCCTCGGG
Source organism: Thermoflexus hugenholtzii JAD2 (assembly GCF_900187885.1). Taxonomy (NCBI): domain Bacteria; kingdom Bacillati; phylum Chloroflexota; class Thermoflexia; order Thermoflexales; family Thermoflexaceae; genus Thermoflexus; species Thermoflexus hugenholtzii. The sequence goes on from NZ_FYEK01000022.1 coordinate 79,518, forward strand.
CGTCCGGTTCCCTCCAAGCGGGCTTACGACGGGTTGCAGCTGCAGGAGAACGGGCTGGGGATGGTCCGGGACTTCCTGGAGGATTACCGGCGGGTGAAGCGGCTGCTGGACCGGCGGCGGCCTCGCGATCTGGCCGGGAGGCGGGCGACGCTGGTCACCGCCACCCTCTTCGCGCCGGTTCTGGAGAAGGTCGTCCGGGATTTCAACCGGCGCGCCGGGACGGCCCTGGAGGTGGTCCCGGTGGTCAACACCCGCCTGGGGGAGACCATCACCGTGGCGGGGCTGTTGATGGCGGAGGACGTGATCGCCCAGCTGAGGTCGCGCCCGTTAGGGGAGCTGGTGGTGCTCCCTCGGATCATGTTCGACCACCCGGATGGGATCTCCCTCGACGATCGCACCCCGTGGGACATCGCGAAGGCTCTGGGCCGGCCGGTGGGGCTGGCCCGCACCATGCGGGAGGTTCTGAGGCTGCTCAACGGGCACGGCCCGGAGCGCTTCGATCCGGACGCCGAGGGACTCTTCAAGGGCGGATGAGAGGATCCCCGAGCGGGCGCCCGCGAGCGCCGGCGGGGGTCAGGACGGAGGCATGAAGATGCGGGGGAGAAGCGCGATGGATCTGATCAGCGTCGTGTGGGAGGTGCGGCCGGAGCGGGCCGCCTCGTTGCCCCGCTGGCTGGGATACGCCGTGTATGGGGCAGTGCTGCGGCGGCTGGCGGAACGGGATGCAGCGCGGGCCGCGGAAGTGCATGAGGCGGAGGGGCCGTCGGGCCTCACCTGCTCCACCCTGATGGGGCCCCGGGAGGGGGAGGCGGTGGACCCGGGGCGGGTGTATCGCCTGCGGGTGACGGCCTATCGGCCGGAGCTGGCCCCGCTCATCGATCCGGAGGGAGGCGTCCTGTGGGGGGAGGGGGAGCGGATCGAGCTGGAGGGCGTGCCCTTCCGGGTGGAGCGGGTGATCCGGGAGGGGGATCCGTGGGCGGGGTGGACGACGTATGAGGAGCTGATCGCGCGGCATGGGCGGGGGCCGCGGGCGTGGCCCCGGGAGGTGACCTTGCAGTTCACCTCGCCGACGGCTTTTCGGGACGGGGAGCGGTGGAACCCGCTGCCGGTTCCGGAGGCGGTGTTCGGGCATTTGATGGAGAAGTGGAACCGGTTTGCGCCGGCGGTGCTGCCGGAGGTTCTGCGGGAGATGGTGGCGGCGCGGGTGGGGGTGGCCCGGTTCGATCTGTCGAGCCGGGCGGTGCGGGTGAAGGAGGGGGTGCGCATCGGGTGCGTCGGGCAGGTGAGATATCGGGTGCTGGGGGAGGATCGGTATCTGCAGGCCATGCTGCATATGCTGGCGGAGTTCGCCCGGTATGCGGGGGTGGGGATCCTGACCGGGATGGGGATGGGCCAGGCGCGGGCCCTGCGGGAGGAAGAGCGCCCCGGGCCGGATGCTGGAGCCTGAATTCCAATTCTTACTGCTCAAAAACCTTCTGCGGATCTCCGTGGTGAGGGAGCAGGAACGCCGTGATGGCATTGAAACCTTATCCCACCGTCACCGTCAGCGACCACTCCGCCTCCTGCAGCGGGGGGAGCAGGCCAAAGGCCCCCCATTCCTTCACGGCCGTCGCCAGGTCATCCGGCGCCCCGATCCCGGGCTCCAGCGCCAGATTGCGATACGGCGGCGTCCCTGCTCCCGACCAGCCCCCCGCGTTGATCCATAACCCCAGATGGGTCACCGGACCCCGCCAGCGCACCTCCCACCACGCCCCATCCGGTCGCGCCAGACGCGCCCACGCCGCCGCCGGCCGCAGAAACACCTTCACGGCCCAACCCCCCGCCGGGTCCGGCTCCTGCAGGTCCACCCCGCCCCCCGTCGTCGGCAACCGTGGCCACTCAAAGGTCGTGGCCACCGGCGAAAGGCCCACCGCCGCCGCCACCCGCCCTGCCGCCGGCCCCGGCAGCAGCAGCCGCATCCCCCGCTCCAGGGGGAACAAAGGATGTGCCGCCCACAGGAAATACAGGGTGTGCTCCGAGCGGTTCTCCACCCGATAGCGCAAATGCACCGAAGGGCGATCCGCCTCCAGCGTCAGGAGGCGTTCGAAGCGATACGGCAGGAGGCGCCCTTCGACGCGCCCGCGGACGAAGAGCCGCTCCCCTTCGATCCGTGCCTCCACCACCCAGGGCTGGGACCACAGCTCCCCGTGATCGGGAAGGGGCGTCCCCTCCCACGGCTCCGCCGGATAAACCCCCGGGGCCACGGAGGGGAAACACTCGTCCCATCCCCCCAGGTCGAAGGCCGCCACATACGAGGCCCCGGGGTCCGGCCGGCGCCACGGCAGATACGGGTTGCGCCACAGCCAGGAGACCCCCCGCCGCCGGTCCTCCCACGCGGCGATCTTGCCCCCCAGCTCCGGCACCACAACCAGCGTCAGAGGCCCGTTCGTCACCCGCAGCGCCCGGAGTCCCCCTTCCTCCCCTTCCTCGATCCGCAGCGCGCTCATGGCCGGCGGAGGCCCCGCACCTCCAAGACAGGGAGCACGAAGAGGAATCCGGTCTCCGGATCCTCGAAGCGGCCGATCACCCGCTCCGTCTCCCGGATCGGTCACTCCTAGCCGAAACCCCGTGCGATCACGCCGCCCTCCTCGCCTCGAAGCGCCTCGTGCAGCCTCTCGGATGCGCCCAGATGTTGCGCTCCCCCAGCTCCTTGTCAGGAGGATACCCCTTCGCTTGCCCTCACTCCTCCAATGAGAGGGACCGCTTTGGGAAGTCCCAGTGGAGGTGTTCCACGCGTCCCTCCCAGCCGATCAGCCGGTGCAGCTGCTCCTGAAAGCGCAGCGGATCCCCAGTGGTGAAGAAGCGGGCCGTCGGCTCGGAGGACTGGGACAGCTCGCCTGCCTGCACGCGCCACACCTCCAGGGCCCGTCGGGCCACCGCCGGCGCGGGGTCGATCAGGAGGACCTCCGGGCCGCTCAGGCGCTGGATCAGCGGGGCGAGGAAGGCGTAGTGGGTGCAGGCCAGCACCAGGACGTCGGCGCCTGCCTGGAGGACCGGATCCAGATGGATGCGGACGCGGGCCTCCGCCTCCGGGCCCTCCAGGAGCCCGGCCTCCACCTGCTCCACCCACCCGGTGCAGACCCGGGGGACCACCCGGACGTCCCGGGCGAACCGCTCCACCACCCGGGCCATCAGCGGGCCGTTGAGCGTGCCGAAGGTCCCCAGCACTCCGATCACCCCGCTTCGGGTGCGGGCGGCGGCCGGCTTCACCGCCGGCTCGATGCCGACGAAGGGGATCTCGGGGAAGGCTTCCCGCAGCGGCCAGAGGGCGGCCGCCGAGGTGGTGTGGCTGGCCAGGACGATGACCCGTGCGCCATGGTCCCGGAGGAAGCGCGTGATGGCCTCGGCGAACCGCCGGATCTCCTCCGGCGGCCGCGGGCCGTAGGGGACGTGGGCCTGGTCGGCCACATAAAGGGTAGGGATCTGCGGGGCCAGCCGAACGAGCTCCCGCCACACCGAGAGCCCTCCGACCCCCGAATCGAAGATCCCCACCGCCGGCACAGGGGCTTTCACGGTTCCGCTCCTGCGCAGGAGAGGTTTTTCGCTCCGAACCTTATGTCTTCGATGGCGCAGGGTTCGCGGCTGAAGCCGCTCCTACAAACATTTTGGCGGGGATTTCACCCCGAACCCTCGGTCTTTGATCTACCCCACTCTCATCTTAGGTAGGAATAGATGCCCGAATGAATTTCGGCCTACTGTGAGGAGGGGCTTTCGTCCCAAACCTTCACCTTCGATCCCCCCAGCGGAAGCTGCTCCTGCTCAAACGCTCACGTCCCATCCATGGGCGGTCTCTCCGCGCTCGCCCTCGGGATGCGCTCGAACTTCGGACGCCGACGTCAGGAACAAGCATGGATCTTCCCAGTCCCTCGCCGGGCTCCATCCGGGGGACCATCTACGAATCCACGGATTCGATCCCTGGAGTCCCTGTGCACACACCCATTCGTGCATTCGTGTTTGCATTCGTGGACAGCCCCTCCTTGTCCCACTCGTGCGAACAGCCAGACCCTTTATTATAATGCCCTGTGACTTCGATTCGCGGGGGGTGTGATGCGCCTGCTGATCCGCCAGGTTGCCGCGATCCCGCTGGATGGCGTGCATGACCTTCTCCCCGAGGTGGATATCGCCATCGAGCATGGGCGGATCCGTGCCATCGGGGCAGTCCCGCCGGATTTCACCCCGGATCAGATCATCGATGGCCGGGAATATGTGGCCCTTCCGGCCTTTTTCAACGCCCACACCCATGCGGCGATGACCCTGGAGCGGGGATAGGCGGAGGATCTGCCCTTCGACCGCTGGCTCAACGAGAAGATCTGGGTCGCCGAATCCGCGCTGGAAGAGGAGGACGTCTACTGGGGCGCGGCGCTGGCGTGTTGCGAGATGATCCGCTGCGGCATCGTTGGGTTCGCAGACCATTACTTCTGGATGCATCAGGTGGCCCGCGTGGTGGCGGAGGCCGGGATGAAGGCCCTCCTGGCCTGGTGCCAGTTCGGCCTCGGCGCGGAGCAAGAGGTGGGCGGCGCGGGGCTGGAGGACACCGTCGCCTTCATCCGGGAGTGGAACGGCGCCGCCGATGGCCGCATCCGGTGCGCGCTGGGCCCCCACTCTCCTTAACATGTGTCCGCCGGATTTCCTGCGCCGCGTCGTGCGGGAGGCGGAGCGGCTCGGCGTGGGCATCCACCTCCATGTGTCGGAGTCGGAGGAGCAGGTGCGCAACTCCCTGCGAGCCTACGGTCGGACGCCGGTGGCCCACCTGGCGGAGCTGGGCGTCTTCGAGCATCCCACCCTCGCCGCCCACTGCATCGTGGTCACCGATGAGGACCTGGCCATCTTGGCGGAGAAGGGGGTCTATGTCGCCCACACCCCGAAGACCTATATGAAGCTGGCCATGGGGATGGCCCCTCTGGATCGCTTCCTGAACGCGGGGGTGCGGGTGGCCCTGGGGACGGATGGCCCGGCCTCGAACAACGATCTGAACATGCTGGAGGTGTTGCGCATCACCGGGCTGGTGCACAAGAACCGGGTCGGTGACCCGGCGGCCTTCCCGCATCATCTGCTTCTGCGGCTGGCGACGCAGGAAGCCGCGCGCGCCCTCGGGTTCGTTGAGAGCGGCGTCCTGAAACCCGGCGCCCCCGCCGACCTGATCCTGCTGGACACGCGAGACGTCCACTCGTTCCCACGCCACAGTCTGGCTGCGAACATCGTCTATGCCAGCCATCCATCAGATGTCCGCTATGTCTTCTGCGATGGCCGTCCCCTCTTGTGGGATGGCCAGCTAATGACCCTGGATGAGGAGCGCATCCGCTACGAGGCGGAACGGCGGGCCTTCCGAATGGTCGGCGCCCCGATGCGGCTAATGCGGCGATATGTGGGATGAGGGCGTCCGCGAAGTGCAGCCCTTGCGGGCCCTAAACTCCTGCACCCGCAGACGGTTTCCCCACTCCCCTTCGCATCCCCCATGCGCCGACAGGTCCTCGAGGCAGATGCGCTTTGCTGCCCTGCTGGATGATCGTTTCTCTTGCGCTCCCACAACGGGTCGCTCATGCGGCGTGTCCGACTTCGGCGCTCGGGGCTTTTCGGAAACGCGAACTTGATGTATAATCTCGGAAACCAACGGGCCGATGGGATGGTTGAGGCATGGCGCGGATGGTTGTGGGTGACGATCTGATGGGCACCGCTCAGCCAACCCTTCAGGTGAATCCGCGCGGGATGAACATGCTCTCAAGAAAGCCCGATCTTCACCTCAGAGCTCCCGGGGCATGCGACCATGATCGCAGCGGTCCTTTCTGGATTTGCGCTGGCCATTGCCGCGCCGGGGATCGTCCGGCTGTCGCGCGGGGCCTCCGGCTGGCTTCTTGCGCTCCTCCCCGCTGGGCTCGCCCTGTATTTCGCCCGCTTTCTTGGATCGATCGCCGCGGGGCGAACGGTGGTCGTCTCTTATCCGTGGGTCCCTGATCTGGGGGTTTCCCTTTCCTTCTATCTGGATGGGCTGAGCCTTCTCTTCGCGCTCCTCATCTGTGGCATCGGTGCCCTGGTCACGATATATGCTGGTCGTTACCTGAACGGACATCCACATCTGGATCGCTTCTACATCTACCTCTTGTTTTTCGAGACCTCTATGTTGGGTTTGGTCCTTGCGGATAACCTGTTTCTGATGTTTGTTTTTTGGGAGCTGACCAGCTTGGCCTCTTTTCTGCTGATTGGCTTCGAGCATGAGCGGGAGGCCGCGCGCTCGGCGGCGCTCCAAGCGCTCCTGGTGACCGGAATGGGGGGGCTGGCTTTGCTGGCCGCGCTCGTGCTGCTGGCCCAGGTGGGGGGAAGCTCGGAGCTCTCCACGCTGATCCGCAGCGGGCGGACGATTGAGGGGCATCCGCTCTATCTCCCGATCTTAGTGCTGATTCTGATCGGGGCCTTCGCCAAGTCGGCCCAGTTCCCCTTCCACTTCTGGCTGCCCAATGCCATGGAAGCCCCCACGCCGGTCAGCGCCTATCTGCACTCCGCCACCATGGTCAAGGCGGGCGTGTATCTTCTGGCTCGCCTTGCCCCGGTTCTGGGCGGAAGCGAGGCCTGGCGCTCCCTGGTCACCGGGGCCGGGATGATCACCATGCTTTTGGGTGCCCTGATGGCGCTCTGGCAGCGGGATCTGAAGCGGATCCTGGCCTACTCTACCATCAGCGCCCTCGGCACGCTGATCCTGCTGCTAGGGCTGGACACCCTCGCCTCTGTCAAGGCTGCCATGCTTTTCCTGTTGACCCACGCGCTTTACAAGGGCGCGCTCTTCCTGGTCGCCGGAGCGGTGGACCACGAGACGGGCACCCGGGATGTGACGCAGTTGGGCCGCCTGGCTCGGGCGATGCCTGCCACCGCGGTCGCCGCCGGTCTGGCCGGGCTCTCCATGGCTGGGCTTCCGCCGACCCTGGGTTTCATCAGCAAGGAGGTGCTTTATGAAGCTCATCTTCATGCGCCTCCCCCGGGGGTTCTGGCGCTGATCGCCGGGGTTCTAGCGAACGGGTTCCTGGTGGCGGTGGCGGGGATCGTGGCGATAGGTCCCTTCCTCGGGCGCCGTGCCGCCTTGTCGAAGAAGCCGCACGAGGTCTCGTTCGGTATGCTCATTGGTCCGTTGCTGCTGGCGGCGGCCGGCCTCGTTGGGGGCGTTTTCCCCAAAGCCCTCCTCGAGCCGCTTCTGTCCGCCTCCGTCCGTGCCATACGGCCCGAAGCGACCGCGCTAGAGCTGAAGCTGTGGCCTGGAATCAGCCCTGTTCTCGCGCTAAGTGGGCTGACCCTCGGCGTCGGCGCCTTTGCCTATGCCGCGCGGGGATTCTGGCACCGGACGAGCTGGCTGGGGGAGGCCATCGATCGATGGGGTCCGCAGGGCGGATATGGCCTGCTCTTGGCAGGCCTGAACGGAGTCGCCCGGCTTCAGACACGGTTGCTTCAGAACGGCTACCTGCGGTTCTACCTGATGGTCCTCATCGCCACCACCGTTGGGCTGGTGGGATCCACCCTGCTCCTGCGGGGTGGGGAGATCGAAGTGCTGGGCCAGCTTCGGAATGTCCGACCCCACGAATGGATCATCGCTGTCACCATCCTGGCCGCCGCGCTGATGACCACGGTGACCTCTTCGCGGCTGGCCGCGGCGGCGGCCCTGGGCACCATCGGCTACGGTGTGGCCCTTTTCTATGTCCTCTTCAGCGCGCCGGACCTGGCGATGACCCAGTTTGCTGTGGAAACCCTGACGGTGATTCTGTTTGTCCTGATAGTCTACCGGTTGCCGCGCTTTGCCCCGCTGTCCACCCGGAAGGCGCGCGTCCGGGATGCCCTGATCGCCCTTCTGGCCGGCGGCATGATGACCGTCCTCGTGCTGACTGCGCTGGCCATCCCTCGCGAGTCCCAATTGGCCGCTTATTTCATGGAGAATAGCTGGACGCAGGCGCACGGTCGCAATGTGGTCAACGTCATCCTGGTGGATTTCCGCGGGCTGGACACTTTAGGGGAGATCACAGTGCTCGCGGTGGCCGCCATCGGCATTTACGCACTGCTCCGGCTCCGGCTGGAGAAAACGCAGAAATGAGGCGCCGTCCACAGGGGGGAGATCACCGGCTGGAGGAGGACGCCGGATGTTCTCGCTGATCCTATCCACGGCGGTTCGATATCTTTTCCCGCTGATGTTGCTCTTTTCCCTCTTCATCCTGTTGCGAGGTCACAACGAGCCAGGCGGTGGTTTCGCGGGAGGGCTGATTGTCGCGGCGGCTTTTTCTTTTTATGCCATTGCCTACGGTGTGCTGGCGGCCCGCCGGACTCTGGGCCTGGATCCCCGTGTCCTCATCGGCCTGGGCCTGATGGTCGCCGTCGGCAGCGGACTCTGGTCTGTGTTCCATGGACGACCCTTCATGACCGGGATGTGGCTGGAAACGCCGGTGCCGGTGTTAGGGAAATTCGGCACCCCGTTCTTGTTCGATGTGGGCGTCTATCTGGTGGTGATCGGAGTCATGTTGACCATCATCTTCTCTTTGGCGGAGGAGTGAGATGGAGACCCTCCTGGCCTTTGTCATCGGCGGGCTTTATGCCGCTGGCCTCTACATGCTCATGCGGCGAAGCATCGTCAAGCTGATCATCGGGTTGGCCTTGCTGAGCCAGGCGGCCAACCTGCTCGTCTTCACCCTGGGGCGCGTAGTCCGGGGCCGCCCGCCCTTGATTCCAGCGGACGCGGATATCCTGATCGGACCCTTCGCCGATCCCGTCCCGCAGGCCCTGATCCTGACGGCCATCGTCATCGGCTTCGGCGTGCACGCCTTCACCATCGTCCTGGTCAAGCGGGCCTATCAGACGGTAGGCACCGATGACCTAGACGATATGCGGAACACGGACCTCAATCCGTAGCGCGGCGGCCATGGGCCTCTGGCTGATCCTCCCCATCCTGATCCCCTTTCTGAGCGCCGTCGCGACCCTCCTGGCGTGGGGCCAGCGGCCTTTCCAGCGGGCGATGGGCGTTCTGGGCACCGCGGGCCTGCTGGGGGCGGGAGTAATGCTGCTGGATTCGGTGTGGCGGGACGGCGTTCAAACCCTGCAGGTGGGGAACTGGCCCGCCCCCTTCGGCATCACCCTCTATGCGGATCTATTCAGCGCCGCGATGGTGATCCTGGCGGGGCTGATCGGCCTGGCGGTTGCCGTCTATTCCCTTGGGAGCATGGATCCTGATCGCGAGCAGTTCGGATACTATGCGATTTTCCATATCCTCCTGATGGGCGTGTGCGGGGCCTTCCTCACCGGCGACATCTTCAACCTGTACGTCTGGTTTGAGGTGATGCTGATCGCCTCGTTCGTGCTGATGGTGCTGGGCGGAGAACGGGCTCAGCTGGAAGGGGGCATCAAATACGTCACCCTGAACCTGATGGCCTCGGCCCTCTTCCTGGCGGCGGTGGGGATCCTCTATGGGGTGACCGGCACGCTGAACATGGCGGATCTGGCCCATCGGCTGGGGCGGGTGAGCTCGCCGGGCCTGATGACCGCCCTGGCGTTGATGTTCCTGGTCGCTTTCGGCATCAAGGCTGCTGTCTTTCCCCTCTTCTTCTGGCTCCCGGCCTCCTATCACACCCCGCCCGTAGCCGTCTCCGCCCTCTTTTCCGGCCTGCTCACCAAAGTGGGGGTCTACGCGCTGATCCGGGTCTTCACCCGATTGTTCGTGCAGGACGTGGGGTATACCCACACCCTCATTCTGATCATCGCTGGGCTGACGATGGTCACGGGCGTGCTGGGCGCGGTGGCTCAGATGGAGGTCCGCCGCATTCTCTCCTTTCATATCATCAGCCAGATTGGGTACATGGTGATGGGGTTGGGGATGCTCACCCCTCTGGCCCTAGGTGGTGCAATCTTCTATATCATTCACCACATCATCGTCAAGACCAACCTCTTCCTCATCAGTGGCATGGTTTTGCATCTCCGGGGCACTCATCAATTGAAAAATCTTGGGGGGCTATACCGCGCCCATCCGGGAGTGTCTTTCTTGTTCTTGATCCCCGCTCTCTCCCTGGCGGGGCTTCCACCCCTCTCAGGATTCTTCGCCAAGCTGGCGCTGGTCCGGGCCGGGCTGGAAGCCGGGCAGTTCGCCATTGTGGCGGTCGCCCTAGGGGTTAGCCTGCTCACCCTCTTCTCCATGATGAAGATCTGGAACGAGGCCTTCTGGAAACCGTCGGGGGAAGACGATCCCCCGCCCACTCGCTCTGTGCCCACAGCCCTCTGGCTACCCACCGCAGGACTGGCGCTCCTGACGATCCTCATCGGCTTGGCCGCTGGCCCGTTGCTGGTCTTCAGCATGCGGGCTGCCGAGCAGTTGCTGGGGATGTAGAGATGTAGAGGGGAGGCCTGCATGAAAACGCTGGCAATGAACCTGCTGTTGGCGCTGGCATGGGTCGTGCTCACCCGGCAGTTTAACGTAGCCAACTTCGCGCTGGGCTTCGCGATTGGCTTCGGTACCCTATGGCTGGCCCAGTGGGTGCTGGAGCCATCTTTATACTTCAAGAAGGCGATTCAGGCGATATTTTTTGTGCTATTTTTTATATTTGAGGTGATAAAAGCCAACATTCAAATAGCTTATATCGTTATAAATCCCTGGTATCAGTTGCGTCCTGGCATTATTGCCATCCCGTTGGATGCGCGGACTGATGCGGAGATCACCTTGTTGGCCAATCTGATCACGCTGACTCCGGGCACGCTGAGCATCGATGTGTCAGCGGATCGAAAAGTGCTGTATATCCATGTGGTGGAGCTCGGAGAGCAGCCGGATCAGGTCCGTCATAAAATCAAAGAAAGGCTTGAACGTCGGCTTCTTGAGGTCATGCGATGGTCGGGATGACCCAAATAGCATGGATCGCGCTGCTGGTGATGAGCTTGGCTATGGTCCTGGCCTTCGTCCGCTTGGCCTACGGCCCCACCCTCTCGGATCGGGTCATCGCGCTGGACCTGATCGGAACGCTGGCGATCGGGATCATCGCGGTCTATGCCATGGTCTGGGGCCTGCCTGTCCTGCTGGATGTGGCCATCGTCTTGGCCCTGATCGGGTTCCTGGGAACCATCGCCTTTGCCTCCTATCTGGAGCGGAGGGCGGGGCCATGAGGGAGATCCTCAGCGGCACCCTGATCATGATCGGAGCAGCCTTCATGTTGCTGGGTGGGATCGGCATCCTGCGGATGCCGGATCTCTATACCCGAATGTCTGCCACCACAAAGGTCGCCACCCTGGGCATCGGATCCATCATGCTGGGGGTGGCGATCCACTTCGGCGAACTGGAGGTGCTCACCCGCGCCCTGGCTGTCATCGCCCTGGTTCTTCTGACCACGCCCGTTGCCGCTCACATGATCGGACGCGCCTCGTATTTCGCTGGAGTCCCACTATGCAAAGAAACGGTGGTGAACGAATTGCAGGGCCACTACGACCTTCGCACTCATGAGCTGGAGTCTCTCGCTCTCCCTGAGCTAGAGCCGCAACTCCTGCTCATGCGAGCGCAGATCTCCCACCGGTCCGCCTTCGCAGGGAAGACGCTGGCGGAAACCGGGCTGCGTCGACATTACAGGGCAACCGTGCTGGCGATCCGCAGGGGATCCTACGTTATCCCAAATCCGGATGGGGATGTCCGACTTCTTCCCGGAGATGAGCTGATCCTGATCGGGACACCGGAGCAGCTGCGCGAAGCGGCCAAAGCTATAGGGGGATGATTCGGAAAGCGATCGTCCCAGCGCTTCGGCGCTTCCCTTAGAGGAATCTGAGCAAGAGGCCTGCAGACAGGGGGAGGACGGCCGATCAGCCTCCTCCCTCGTTTTCTTCCTCCTCATGTGTGCTGTCCCCCAAGGCCTGGCGGATGGCCCAGACGGTCTCCAAGAAGGCGGTGTGGGACCAGCGGTCGGCGCCCCGGGGCCGCGGGAGGGAGATCGGGATCTCCGCCACGATCGCCCCGGGGCGCGGCCGCATCACCAGCACCCGGTCCGCCAGCCGGGCGGCCTCGTGCACATCGTGGGTGACCATCAACACGGTTTTGCGCTGCCGCTCCCAGAGGGAAAGGAGGAGCTCGTTTAAGCGCTCCCGGGTCAGGGCGTCCAGGGTGGCGAAGGGCTCATCGAGGAGGAGGATCTCCGGGTCGGCGGCCAGGGCGCGGGCCAGGGCCACCCGATGCTGCATCCCACCGGAGAGCTCCCGGGGGTAAGCGTCCTCGAAGCCCTCCAGCCCCACCTGCCGGAGCCACGCCCGCGCCCGCTGCTCCGCCTCCGGCCCGCTCTGCCCGCTCAGCTCCAGCGGCAACCGCACGTTCTCAAACGCCGTCCGCCACGGCAACAGCGAGTCCTTTTGGAACACGATCCCGATCCGCCGATCCGGTCCCCGGAGGGGCTGGCCCATCAACCAAACTTCCCCCTGCGTCGGGCGCAGCAGGCCCGCCAGGATGCGCAGCAGGGTGGTCTTCCCGCATCCGGAGGGCCCTACCAGGCAGACGAACTCTCCGGGCCGCAGCGCGAGGGAGACCTCCCGCAGGGCCCACACCTCCCCCCGGTCGGTCCGGTAACAGTGCGCGATCCCGCGCCCGATCAAGATCGGCCCCTCGGTCATCGCCCGCGCTCCACCAGAGGCCAGAGCTCCTCCACAAAGGCGTTGGTGTAAGCCGCATGGATGTCCCCGGGCTCCTTCAGCTGGCCCATCCGGACCAGAACCTGCGTCATCACCTCCCAGGCCCGGGGGTCGAAGCGGCCGGGCACTTCCGCTTGCCACAGCGGCAGCGTGGCCTGCAACACCTCCCACTGGGCCGCCTCGTTCTCCCCGCTCAGCCCCTCCACATACTTCTTGCTGATCTCAAAGGCCTCCTTCGGGTTCCGCAGGGTATCCCGCAGCCCGCGCAGGAACGCCCGCAGGAACCGCCGCACCAGGTCCGGCTGGTCCCGGATCGTCCGCTCGTTGGTCAGGATGCCGTTGCCCACCAGGTCGGCGTGATCCGCCACGTCGATGACGGTCACATCCAGGCCGGCCCGCCGCAGCACCAGGGGCTCGTTGTTGATGTAGCCTACCGCGGCATCTACCTTCCCCTCCCGGACCGCCGCCACCTGGGTGAAGCCGCCCAGGTCCACCGCCCGCACCTCCTCCTCGGGGATCCCCGTAGCGTAGAGGAGAGCTTTGAAGCCCACATATGAGGCCCCAAAGAAGCCGGGCAGCCCCACGGTCTTCCCCCGCAGGTCCTGTGGGGCACGGATGCCTTTCTCCGCCCGGGCGAAGACGGCGATGGGGTAGCGCTGATACCACTGAGCGATCATCACCACGGGCAGCCCCTGGGCTCGGGCCAGAGGCACCTGTTCGCCGCTCACCAGGGCGAAGGGGAGCTGTCCGGCCCCCACCAGCTGCACCCCGTTGGTCTCGAAGCTGTAATCGAAGGAGAGCTGGATCCCCTCCTGGGCGAAGTAGCCCTTCTCCACTGCCACGTAGAAGGGAGCGAACTGGACGTTGGCGATGTAGCCCATGGGCAGCCGGATGGGGGTTGGTGTGGCTGGGCCGGGCGGGCCCGCCAGGGCCTGACACGCGGTCAGGGCCAGGATGCCGCCGACGAGGAACAGGCGTCGTTGGGACATCGGGATACCTCCGGTAAGGTGGGATGATGGATGATCCGCCCCGCGGGCGGATTATCGGCGCAGGCAGCGATGCTCCAGCCCGGTGAGCAGGCCGTAGAGCAGCAGAGCCTGGGAGGCCAGCAGCAGGATCCCTCCGAACACCAGGGGGGTGTCGTAGAGCCCCTGGCCCTGCTTGATCAGGAAGCCGATCCCCCGGTCGGCGCTGATCAGCTCCCCCACGAAGGCGCCGATCACCGAGAGGGTGGCCCCGATCTTCAGCCCCCCGAAGATCACCGGCAGGGCCGCCGGCCACTCCAGCTTCCGGAAAGTCTGCCAGCGGGTGGCCTGCAGGCTGCGGAACAGCTCCCGCCACTCCGGCGGGACCTGGCGGAAGCCGGCGATGGCGGAGATCAGCACCGGGAAGAAGGCGATGAGGGCGCTGACCAGGACCCGGGCCAGCAACCCCGGCCCGAACCAGATGATGAGCAACGGCGCGACGGCGACGATGGGGACGGCCTGGGAGGCCACCAGATACGGTGCCACCAGCCGCTCGAAGAGCCGCCAGTGGGCCAGGGGATAAGCCAGCAGGAGGCCCACGGTCACCCCCAGGCCCAGCCCCAGGCTGACCTCAAGGGCCGTGGCCGCCCAGTGCCGCCAGAGGGTCCCCTCAACGGCCAGCGCCCACAGCCGGGCGGCCACCCGCTCCGGCCCGGGGAGGATGAAGGGCGGGTAATCCCCCAGGCGGACGATGAGGCTCCACAGGATCAGGAAAAGGGCCGCCGCGCCCGCCCGGGGCAGCCAGATGGAACCTCGCGCGCCGAGGCGAACTCCGATCTCTTTCAGGCTCATCCCCGGACCTCCTCGCCGGATAGAAGATCGCCCTGGAACCATGCGCTCGATCCTGGGCGATGGAAAACAAAACGCCCCGAAGGCGGAAGACCTTCGGGGCAGGGAAATCCCACGCACCCGGGGGATACTAACATCCCCGGGCCGGGTTGCTCCCACCGGCGGAACAAAAACCCCCGAAGGCGATAGACCTTCGGGGGCAGGGCAGAACCTCCGCCGCGCATGGTCGTAGAACGAAAACCCCGAAGGCGTGGGAGGAATGCCTTCAGGGCAGGCCACACCCATGCGCGGCGCGCCGTGGGAACGCCACCTGCTCCCATCCCGACTATACGGTCGGCCCCGGACTTTCACCGGTGTCCTGCCTCGGCCGGAGGGCCTCGGCTCGCGGGCTGAGGAGGCGAGCGGATGCTCCCTCCATCACCGCCGGTCGGGAATTGGCCGCCCGAAAGCGGCCTCACCCTGCCCCGCAGGTCGTGCCGATTCGGTTGGATCTGTGGATAGTATAGGACGGAGGCTCCCGCGCCGTCAAACTCTCCCTCCCGCCGATCTGCCCGTCGCCGCTCGAACCTGCCGGCAGTGGGTCAGCGAAGGCCCGGGCCGCTTCCGGATATCTGGCGTGACCTGCATCCGGTTGGGATTTGGTCGTTGGTCGGGCTGGGGGTATGATAGGGCGTGGAGGTGTTCGATGCGGGAAGTGGAGCGGGAGCTGTTGGAGCTGAGGGTTCGGTTGGAGCGGTTGGAGCGGCGGGTGCGGCAGCTGGCGGGGGAGGAGCCGGAGGTTCCTCCGCCGACGCCTGGTGTGCTGCCGGATCCCCGGCATCTGATCGCCTGGCTGCGGGCCCAGGGGCTGATTCGGGAGCCGACGCCGGAGGAGCGGCAGCTGGCCGCCGAATGGGAGGCGCTGCCGTGAAGAAGAGAAGGAGGCGATCCGACGGGAGCTGGACCACTTGCCTCCGGGGCCGATGGCCAGTGACATCATCATCGAAAACCGTCGTTGAGGATGGCCCTTTATTACCTGGATGCCAGCGCGCTGGTGAAATACTACATCCGAGAGCCCGGCAGCGCCTGGGTGAGGGGCCTGATAAACGCCCGGTTGCCCGACAGCGGCGCGCAAGCCCATCCGATCTGGATCTCCGAAGCCAGCATCGTGGAATGCGCGGCAGCCTTTGCTGTCCTTCACCGGAGAGGGCGGATTTCTCTCAAGGCGCGCGATGGGGCTTTTCGGGCTTTTATGCGGGATATCGCCAGCGAGGTTTTCTATCCCCTTCCGGTGCGGACTTCGGACTTTCAGTTCGCCGCCCACCTCACCCAGCGCCACCCCTTGAAGGCTTACGATGCTGTTCAGCTGGCTGTCGCCTTGCGATACGCTCGCATTCTGGCGGCTTTCGGGCTTCCCCTTGATTTTCGTCAGCGGGGACGCGGCGCTTCTGGCTGCTGCTCGAGCGGAAGGCCTCCCCACCGATAACCCCTTTGACCACGTCGCCCCGGAGGACATCCCGGACCCTTCCGGAAGTCCAGCATGACCCGCATCGGGTCGGAGTTTGGTCTTTGGTCGGACTGAGGGTATGATAGAGGGTGGAGGCATCTGATGGGGAAAGTTGAGCTGGAGCTTTTGGAGCTGCGGGCCCGGTTAGAGCGGTTGGAGCGGCGGGTGCGGCAGTTGGCGGGGGAGGAGCCGGAGGTCCCCCCGCCGACGCCGGGTGTGCTGCCCGACCCCCAGCATCTCATCGCCTGGCTGCGGTCCCAGGGGCTGATCCGGGAGCCGACGCCGGAGGAGCGGCGGCTGGCCGCCGAGTGGGAGGCGTTGCCGGAAGAAGAGAAGGAGGCCCACATTCGCCTGATGCATCGCTTGGTCCTGGACCCACCCCTCAGCCGGATCATCATGGAGAGCCGCCGGTAAAGCATGGCCTTTTACTATTTTGATGCCAGCGCGCTCGTCAAATATTATGTGACAGAGCCGGGAAGCACTTGGGTTCGTTATCTTGTGGAAGCCCGAGATCCCGAGACCGCCCAATGGGTTCACACCGTTTTCGTTGCCGAAATCACTCGTGTGGAAGTTGCAGCAGGGCTGGCGGTGATCGAACGCACCGGACGGATCCGGAGAGCCCAGCGGGACCGAGAATATCGGCGTTTTGTGAGCCAGTTTGTCTCCAGATATGCGGTTCTACCATTGGCTACCGCTGACCTGGAATATGCTGCGGATTTGACCCAGCAATACCCCCTTAAAGCCTATGATGCTGTTCAGCTGGCTGTCGCCTTGCGATATGCCCGCATTCTGGCGGCTTTCGAGCTTCCCCTGATTTTTGTCAGCGGGGACGCGGTGCTTCTGGCTGCTGCTCGAGCGGAGGGCCTCCCCACCGATAACCCCTTCGACCACGTCGCCCCGGAGGACATCCCGGGCCCTTCTGGAAGCCCAGCATGACCCGCATTCGGTTGGGGCTTTGCCTTTGGTCCGATGGGATGGATCGAGCGCGAAGGTGCCCGATGAGGTGGGAAGGGGAGATCAAGACGGAGGTTTGGGGCTGAAGCCCCTCCTACAGGAGGATCGATGTTGGGTGGGAGCGGCTTTCGCCGTGACCTTTTTGGGGCGCCGGGCATGGCGTCGGCTGCAAAGTGCGCTCCCGCAGGGCCTGCTGAAGCTCCCGGGGGGCTCGATGGAAGAAGACCGGGCTCCCCCGCCAAGCGATCCCGCCCGCTTGCCACCCCAGGGTCTGGTGGATCCCGAAGGGGAGCTCCCCCCGCCGGCCCTGCCGCAGCGTCCGCCGCACGACCTCATCGACCGCCGGGGTGACGGAGCCGAGCAGGGCCTCCATCGCCGGGGAGCGCATGGCCGCATACCGGTCATACCAGTCCGCGCCGACGCCGATGGCATACCGCCGCAGGGCGCCCGCCGCCTCGAAGAGGCCGGCGCTGCTCCCCCCGGCCAGCCCCGCCGCGATGGGGACCCCCTGCGCATACAGGCGCAGGGCCGCCTCGAAGCCGACCAGGGGATCCCGATCTGAGGCCACGATCTCGATCCGCAGGGCCTCCGGCGGCGCCCCGGCCGTCTGCGCGCCGCACGCGTAGCCCTCCCATAGTGCCTCCGCCCCCGGGCCGATCAGCGCGCCGATGGGCTGGCGCGTCCGCGCCGGATCCACCCACCGGCCGGCGATGTAGCCGGCCACCCAGCCCATCTCCCACTCATCGAAGGAGATCGCCAGGACGTTGGGCGGGATGGCTTCCTCCGGCGGCAGGCCGAGGAGGACGAATCGCTTCCCCGGAAAGATCCGCGCCATCTCCAGGCCCAAGCGGGCGGGTCCCTCCATGCCGATGAGGAAGAAGCGGTAGTTCGGGTCCCGTGCAGCCTCCCGGATCATCCGCTCCCAGGCGAGGGGATCATATCCCATGGCGATCAGGGGGACTTTCACGCCCTCGCTGCGCTGGAAGGCGCCCACGCCGGCGGCGGCGAAGTCGAAGGGCCCGCGATCTCCTACCACCCCCTCCATCAGGACGATCACGGAGGTCAGCGAGGGCGGCGAGGTCGCAGGGCGAGGCAGGCAGCCTCCCATCAGGGTCAACCCGATGGCGGCGATCCGGATCCACGTCCTCATCCCGCCTCTTCCAACTCCCCCCCAAGATCCGGGATCAGGCCGCGAGCCCGGGCTTCCTCATAGGTCAGGAGCTCTCCCGTCCCGGCCTCCTCGGTCTCCCACGCTTCCTCCAGCGGGAGCGGGAAGGATTCGGGTGCGGGGACCGGGGATGCTTCTCCGAGACCGGTTTCCGAAGCGGGCGAGGCGGGGGGTTCGGTGGAGGATTCGGGGGCCTCCACGACCAGCCCCTGCAGCCGGGCCCGGGCTTCCCGGAGCTCCAGGGCGACCAGGCCGGGCTTGATGGACCGGGGGACCAGGACGAGGAGGTGGAAACCGGGAGCTGGGCGGCTGCCGTAAAGGGCCCAGCGCTCCCCCTCCCAGGCCTGACCGGTCCATCCCGGCTCCCCGAGGAGCGGGATCAGGCGATCCAGGGCTTCTTCGATCTGCCCCACCGCGCGGGCCATCTCCTGAGCGGCTTCCTCCGGGAGCCGGCCGTGGGCGGCCAGCAGAGATCCTCCTGGGCCGATCAGCACGGCGAGCTCTGCCCCGAGGCGGGCCTGTAAGTCCCGCAGGGCCTCCGCCGCGCGGGCGCGCTGGTCCGGTGGGAGGACAGCCGGGGGAGGGGCGCTCTCCACCGAGGGGCGCTCAGGCCCGGCCTTCCGGCGGGCGAGGACCCGGGCGACCGTCTCCGTGACCTCTCCGACCGTGAAGGGCTTGGTGATGAAATCCGCAACCCCCTCCCGGAAGGCCTGAATGACCGTCCCCACGTCGGCGAAGCCGCTTAAGGCGATCACCGGGATCTCGGGGAAGGATTCCCGAAGACGACGGATCAGGGCCATCCCGCCCATCCCCCCCATTCGGAGGTCGGTGATCACCAGATCCACCTCCGTGCCCTCCAAGATCTGCAGGGCGCGCTCGGCGCTGGGGGCGGTGCGCACCGTGTAGCCGGCCACCGCCAGGATGTCGCTCAGGGTCTGGAGGGCGTCAATTGAATCGTCCACCACCAGCACGCAGGGCGCTCGCATCGACCAGCCTCACCTCCCGGTGGCGATGGCTCGCAGCGTCAGGCCGACCATGATGGCCAGCACGATGCTGTAGATCAGCTGTTCCCGTCGCCCGTCGCGGCCGCGGGTGTAAGCATACACCAGGGGGAGGGCGAGGGCCATCACCACGCCATACAAGAAGTGTATGCCACCCCGGGCCGGCCACAAGCGCATCAGGATCATCCCCAGGCCCAGCAATCCCTGGACGAGGATCACGCCTTCCAGAATCAGCAGCGCCCCCCAGAAGTCCCCACGCACCCCTTCCCCTCGCAGATAACGCCAGAAGCCCCAAAGAGCGCAGATCAGGACAAAGAAGAGGATGGTCTGGCTGAGCCGGTCATGCAGCAGGATCAGGGTCCCCATTCCTTACGCTCCGGCGAAGAGGTCGTCAGCGCAGCCCCAGAAGGGGACGGATGGTCTGCTCCACGTCCTCCCGCCCTTTCAGGATGCCCACCTTCACGCGGTGGACAATCCCCTCGCGGGTGATGAACACGGTGGTGGGCACTCCGAAGATGCGGTAATCCCGCTCCGCCCGCCCGTTGGGATCCAGGAGGATGGGGAAGGGCGGGTCGAATTCCTCCACGAACTTCCGCACCTCGCCGAAGTCGTCCTGGGAGGTCAGGTTAATCCCCAGGATCTCTAGGCCTTGCGCGTGATAATCCCGGTAGATCGATGCCAACAGGGGCATCTCCTCCCGGCACGGGACGCACCAGCTGGCCCAGAAGTTGAGCAGCACCACCTTCCCCTGCAGATCCCGCAGGCGCACCGTCCCCCCATCCAGGCGCTCCAGCTCGAACTCCGGCGCCGGGATCCCGGTGGTCAGCCCCATAGTGATCGGGGTGGCCATGGTTGGCCCTGTCGGGTTCGCGGTGCCCCGTTGACAGGCCATCAGGAGGAACAACCCCAGGGTGAGGACCGTCCCAGCCTTACGCATAGGTTCCTCCCAGGGCGCGGCCGCTGAGGTAGCCCAGATAGGCGGGGACCAGGGGGAACACGCAGGGCGAGAAGAAGGAAAGGAGCCCGGCCAGGAAGGCCACTGGATACCCCAGCCCCACCCCGGGCCCCACATCCAGGAACAGGCCCATCCGGAAGGTCCACACCCGCAGGTGGGTGAAGGTTGGGACCCAGGGAGGGGCCTCGAAGCCCGGGAAGAAGAACCGCAGCGCGTCCAGCAGCACCATCGCGCCGACGAAGACCAGGAAGACGCCGCTGATGGCCTGGAGGGCCGGCAGGAACCGGCGCATTCGGCGCATCCCGGCCAGGGCCCGATCCAGCAGGAGGGCGATGGCCAGGAAGGGGATCCCCAGGCCGGCGGCATAGGCGGCCAGCAACCCCAGGGCCTGTCCGACGGTCTCCTGCTGGAAGGTGAGGGTGAGGATCGCCCCCAGGGTGGGGCCGACGCAGGGGGTCCACCCGGCAGCGAAGAAGACGCCCATCAGGGCGGAGGTAAGATAGCCCATGGGCCGCAGCTCCACGTGGGGCCGCCATTCGGAGAGGATCAGGGCGGAGATCCCGGGGATGGGGACCCCCAGGATGGCCAGCCCCATCAGGATCACCAGGGTTCCGCCGAGGGCGGCCAGGAGATCGCGCCCGCCGAAGAAGAGCTGGCCCAGGAGGGTGGCCGCCCCGCCCCAGGCGAAGACGAACACGACGGAGAACCCCAGCACGAAGGCGAGGGCGTGGGAGAAGACGCGCCACCGGAGGGAGAAGGGGATCGCCTCACCGGCCTGCATGGGGCTCCTCCTCGCGCTCCGGGTTCATCCGCGCCCGCAGGCGGGCCAGCCGCTCCTCCAGGGCCCGCTGCCGGCGCAGCAGGGAAAGCACGTAGAGAAACGTCACACCCCAGAACACCAGATACGCCGCGATAAGATAGCCCATCCTCCGACCCCCGGGGGATGTTCCTCAATCTTCTATAGATGCTTCCAGCGCCTCCAGGGTTTCCTGGGCACGCTGGATCCGGTAGCGCAGCATCAGCAGGACGCTGAACAGTAGCGTCCAGGCGGCCAGGCTGATGAGCATCGTGTGCACCATCCGCGGGGTGAGGCCGAACTGGCCCTGGGCCTCTGCGGAGACGCTGGGGCCCAACACGATGGGATGGATGGTGCGGAGCAGGCGGGCGGAGAGATAAGTAATGGGCACGGTGATGAAGGCTACGATGGCGTAGACCGCCGCGAACCGCGCCCGGGTCTCCGGATTCTCCACGGCTCCTCGCAGGAGCAGGTAGGCCAGATACACTACCCAGGTGATCGTCGTCGTGGTCAGCCGCGGGTCCCAGGTCCACCAGGTGTTCCAGACCGGCCGGGCCCAGAGGGAGCCCGTGACGATGGCCATGGTCAGCAGCACCAGGCCGACCTCCACCGCGGCGTGGCTCAGCGCATCCCAGCGCGCCCCCCGGGTCCGCAGGTAGGCAACGGCGCCGGCCAGGGCCACGGCGAAAGCCAGGAAGCCGGACCACGCCGTGCTTATGTGGAAGTAAAAGATCCGCTGCACGTCGCCCATCTTCGCTTCCCGGGGCGCGTAGACGAAGACCGCCAGGGTGGCCAGGATCATCATCGCGACCGTGACGCCGATCCAGATTCGCTCTGCAGCCTTCATCGGGTCCTTCTCCGGATATCCGATTCGGAAGGGGCTCATGCCCCCACAGCCTCCTCGAAGATCAACCCGCCTACGGTCAGCAGGATGATATCATACGCCAGCATCATCTGCATCCATGTCCCCCATCCCTCGGGGTCCCCCTCCAGGGCTGCCCGGGTGCCCTGGATCCCGGCGATGAGCAACGGGGCAGCGACCGGGAACAGCAGGATGGGCAGCAGCAGCTCCCGGGCGCGGGCCGCCATGGCCATCGCAGATAGAAGGGTGGTCACCCCGGCCAGCCCGGCCGTCCCCAGGACCAGCAGCAGCAGGATCCGGGGCTCCCAAAGGGAGAGGTTGAAGAAGACCGCGGCGGCCAGCAGGGAGAGGCCGATCACCAGCGCGAGCAGCAGCCCGTGGACGAGGGCCTTGCCGGCGAACAAGGCGCTGCGATCCACCGGGGCCATGAGCAGCCCCTCCCATGTCCCCCGGTCCATCTCCGCCGCCATCATCCGTCCCACCCCCAGGCTGCTGGCGAAAAGCAGCAGCATCCAGAGGAAGGCCGGCACCACGGCGCGGGCCAGATCCGGGCGCAGCTCGAAGGCGGCCCCGAACAGGAACAGGCTCAGCCCGGCCAGGGTCAGGGTCGGCGTCAGGGCCTCCCGGGCCCGTCCTTCCACGCGCAGATCCTTCCCGAGCAACGCCCGGAGCACGCGCAGCTCCCCGTGTCCGCCGGTTGGAACCCCCGGTGAGGCGCGCGGAGGGGTCCCGACGCTCCCCTCCGGTCGCACCCGGTTGGGCGCCGGCTCCCTCGCCTGGGGCGGACGAAGGGCCTGTCGGCCCTCGGCGGGCCGGAGGGCGGACGCATAGATCTCCCGCAGGGCCTCCGCGGGGAGATCCTGCGGAGCGCCTTCGGCGACGCAGCGTCCGCCGGCCAGCACCACCACCCGATGGGCCAGGGAGGCGGCCGCCGGCTCATGCAGGGCGATCAATAGGGCACGCCCCTGATCGGCCAGCATCCGGAGGGCCTCCTGCGCCCGGTCCATCCCCACCACGTCCAGCCCGGTGAAGGGTTCGTCCAAGAGCAGCACCGGGGCCGGCGAGAGCAGCACCCGGGCCAGGGCGAGCCGTTGCAGCATCCCTCGGGAGAACGTCCGAACCGGATCCCGGGCCCGGTCCGCCAAGCCCATCCGCTCCAGGGCCGCGCGCAGCGCCTCGGGATCCTCCGGCCAGCCGTAGAGGCGCTGGGCGAAGCGCAGGTTCTCCTCCGCGGTGAGGTCCGGGTAGAGCCAGGGCTGATGGCCCAGCAAGGTGACCTGTGCCCGCACGCCCACGCCATCCGGCGGCCAGCGCCGATCCCCCACATAGACGACGCCGGCGGTGGGGCGGAGGAGGGTGGCCAGCACCCGGAGCAGGGTGCTCTTGCCGGCGCCGTTTGGCCCCATCAGGGCCACGATCTCCCCCGGGCGCACGCTCAGGGAGATCCCGCGCAGCGCCCACCGGGGCCCGAAGGCCTTCGTCACCCCATCCGCGCGCAGGATCGGGGGCGCGCTCCACGCGGTTCCCGCCTCATCCTCGTGAGCGTGTGTTCGGATATCCACGGACGGTGCCGATCTCCTTTAGAATCGGATTTCGGTCGACTCTGGCCGCTGGCCGAAGGCCTTCGCGCCGATTGAAATCGGCCTTCTAAGGCGCTGCGCGCCGGGCGTCGGCCTTCGCCGACGCAAGGGATGCCTTTTCGGTCGGCGCAGGCCGACCGTCGGCCGAAGGCCTCCCCAGGCCGAATTCATTCGGCACCCATCCGCCGCATGGCGCGGGCCTTCAGGGCGGCCCGCCGTCGGCGGTAGGTCGCTTCGTCCACCTCCCCTGCCGCATAGGCCTCGTCCAGCCGGGCGAGCTCCTCAATGGGATCCACCGGCCGGCCCCAACGGATCCACACGATCCCGGCCGCCAGCCCTGCGCTGAGGATCAGCAGGACCGGGACCAGCCAGCCGGGAGCCGCCGAGCGCGGCCGCAGGGCGAGGGTCACCGCCTGCCCCGGAGCCGGAGGGCGGACCTCATAGAGACGATACACGGTTGACCCCAAAGTGCGCACGCCCAGATCCCGGATCCCGGGGCCGGTCGCTTCCATTGCATCGCCCGCGATCAGCAGGTTCCACTGAGCGACCGGATACAGGGAGCGCAGGGTCAGCGTCCGCGCCCGGGCCAGGGGGAGCTCATATCCAAACGCCGTCTGATAGCCCATCCCGGGCGGGACCGCCGCGGTGTCGATCAAGCGTTCTCCTTCCTGCCGGTAACGGACGCCCAGCTCGCCCTCCGCGATCTGGAGGTTGGACGCGCCCGGAGGAAGAAAGAAGATCATCCCCGGGCTCCCGGCGCCTCCGTAGGCGGCCGGTCCCCGGTTCGAGTAGATCCAGATCTCGGTCACCAGCAGGCGATCCGCCAGCGGCTGCAGGATCCAGTGGGCCTGATCGATGTGGATCCCTCCCGGGTCTGCTGTCCGGTCGAAGACCATCAGCGTCACCGTGAGCGCCTGCCCGGCGGTCAGGGTGAGCGGATGGGCCGCCGGGTAAGCGATCTCCTGCCACTCCGCCATCGGGAGGTAATCGGCCTCCGGATACACCGGTACCTCAGGGAAGCGGAAGCTCCCATCGGCCGCCGTGCGGGTCGTCTGCGAGAAGATCGGGGAGGACCCGATCAGGGCGTAGAGGGTGACGGTGACGCCGGCCGCGGGCGCCTCGGTCGCGCCGTGGAGGACCTGGCCGCTCACCTCGGCGCTCCCGGTCGGGCGAGGTGGATCCCGAACCTCTCGATCCGCGACGGCGAAGGCCAGATCCGGGAGATAAGCGACGAGGGCCTGCCGGATCTCCGGGGCGAGCTCGGGCAGACCGGCGTGGGCGGGGACCCGTTCCGGCCGCAGCGCTTCGATCCATGCGGCGGGGGCCGCCCGGAGCACCCGCTCTGGATCGGCGAGGGGAGCCATCTCCGCGTGTCCATCTGTGCCGTGGCATGTCGCGCACGCCTCCCGGTAGCGCTGTGGGGCGCTGGCCCGGGCTTCGGACGGCACGGCCAGAGACCAGGCGTAGAAAACGACGGCCCAGCGCTCCGCCTCGCTGAGGGCGTTCGCCCAGGGCGGCATGCCCCGCTCCGGTCGCCCCTCACTGACCACTCGGAACCAGTCCCACAGGGAAGCGGTGCGGGCGGCGAAGTCCTGCGTCAGGTCCAGGCGGGCGTCCGGGAAGCGGGCGCGGAGGGCGGCCGCCTGAGGGCCGTCGCCGCGCCCCAGCGCGCCGTGGCACGCGGCGCAGCGTTCCCGGAAGATCGTCTGACCGGTCTTGAGGGAGAGGGAGGCCGGGGGAAGCGCCGGCGTGGGGGTAGGCACGGGCTGCGTCCGGAAGGGGACATCCCCCGCGGGCGGAGGGGCGGCCAGGGTCAGGGAGCAGCCGGTGAGGAGGATCCCGGCGAGCAGAAGAAGCGCACGGGGAGGGTTTGGGATCATCGCGACTCCCTCCGGAGCTGGGCGCGGCGGGCTCGGACCGCCGCCTCGATTTGCGCCTCAAGATCCGGGATCTCGCCTTCTCCTTGCAAGGCCCCTCCCACCGCAACGCCCTCCTGCAGGTAGCGCTGGCGCAGGGACCGGTAATCCTCCTCCGGGATCTTCCCCATCCGCCAATCCGTCTCCAGATCCCACAGGGCCCTCAGGATCCGCTCATACTGCGCCCGGAGGGCCTCCCGATCTTGCGGCGGATGGAGCGGTTCTTTCCCCCGGAGCGGGCTCAGGACGTAGAGCAGGGTGAGCAGGGTGATCCCGAAGCCGAGCAGCAGAGCCACGAGGGTCTCTCCCATCCCGCGCTCCTATTTCACCAGCGGATCGAGAACGGCCTCCAGCTCCCCGGGCCGGATCGGCGCCGCCTTATAGAAAACCACCTGGCCCTCCGGGTCCACCACGAAGGTCTCGGGGACGCCGGTGATGCGATACAGGCGGGAGATCCGCGTGCCCAGATCCGGGCCGTTGGGGTAGGTGATCTCGAACCGCCGCAGGTAATCCAGGGCGGCGGAGGGGACGTCCAGGTAATCCACGCCCACGAAGATCACGCCGCGCTCCCGGTATTTCCGCCACAGGGCTTCCAGCAGGGGAGCTTCCTCCTCGCACGGCTTACACCAGGAGGCCCAGAAGTTGATCACCACGGGATGCCCGCGCCACTCCCGCAGCCGGAATTCCCGGATCCCCAACCCGCCGTCGTAGTCCTCATAAAGTGAGAGGGTGAAATCCGGCGCCGGCCCGGCGGTCGGTGCGGTCCGCCCCCGTTCGATGAAGGCCCAGCCGAGCAGGGCGAGGAAGATCAGGGCGACCGTGATGGGTACCCCCCAGCTCCATCGTCCCATCCGGGGCATACGGTCCTCCTACCAGTTCTCCCGCACCCATTGATCCAGGGCGCGGGCGGCTTCATCGGAGCCGGCTTCCGGGGGCACCTCCGGCGCGGGCGCCGGGCGGCGCCAGCGGGCGAGGCGGGAGGCCAGCCACAGTCCGGCGGCAGGCAGCCCGAGGGCCGGGATCAGCCACACTCCCAGACCGATCCCCCGGGGGGGCGGGACGGCCAGCACGCGCATCCCGTAGCGGGAGACGAAGAAATCCACGATCTCCGTCTCGCTCCGGCCGGTCGCGAGCATGGAGCGGATCTCCTCCTTCCACTGGATGCACGTGGGCGTGTCGCAGACGTCCAGCGGCACGTTCTCGCACACCGGGCAATACAGCTGCCGGGCCACCCGGTTGACCTCGTCGTCGGGCACCGGGGGGACCGGGGTCTGGGCCCCGGCGGGCCGGGCTACCGCCAGGGCCCAAGCCAGGCAAGCAACGCCGAGTGCAAAGCCGAGAAGGCGGGGTCCTCGAATGCGCGCCCACTTCAACATGGCTTTCCCTCACGAGACAATCGATGGCTCCTCCTGAAGCCGGGGACGGATCATCTGGGGAGCCGGCGCCGGCGTGGGCCGAGGCCACAGGGCCACCAGCGTCCCCAGGATCAGGACGATCCCTCCGATCCAGATCCAGGAGACCAGCGGGTTGATGAAGATCTTGAAGGTTGCCCGGTTCCCGCCCTCCACCCATCCGCTCAGCAGGATGTAGAGATCCTCCTTGAGCGTGGCCCGCAGGGCCGGGGGCGTCAGGCTCTCTCCGCTGTCGTATTGCAGCACGTAGGGATAGAGATCGGCGAGGAGATTCCCCCGGGCGTCGAAGGCTCGCACCCAGGCCTGTGTGACCACCACGTCCGGCTCCGTCGCCGGGGTGTATTGTCGGATCCCTTGATACACCAGCCGGTAGCCGCCGAGGGAGAGCGCCTCCCCCAGCTGCAGGGTGCGCTGGGTCTCCTGCGGGTAGGCCTGGGAGCCGATCACCCCGATCCCGATCAGCACCACGCCGAGGTGGACGAGGTAACCCCCGTAACGGCGGGGGCTGCGGGCCAGCAGCCGGGCCAGGGCGGTCGGCCAGGGCTCCCCCGTGGCGCGGCGCCGCGCCCGCACCCCCAGCCCATAATCCAGCAGGGTCCCCCACCCGGCGAAGGCGCACAGGCCGAACCCCACCAGGGCCCAGGGCATCGACACCCCCAGGGCCCGGGCGAGGGCCATCGCCCCCAGCCCGGCCATAGCCGAGGAGCCCACCGCCAGCCTCAGGGAAGCCCCCGGCGTCCGTCGCCAGCGGAGGAAGGGGATCACCCCCATCAGCAAGTAGAGGCCCGCGAACAGCGGCCCGGTCACCTGATTGTAATATGGGGGACCTACCGTAAGCTTCTCGTTAAACAGCAGCTCAGAGAACATCGGATAGAACGTGCCCCAGAAGACCGCGAAGGCGATCCCCAGGAAGAGCCAGTTGTTGAGCAGGAAGAACGTCTCCCGGGAGAGCCAGGCCTCGATGCGGTTCTCCGCCCGCAGGAGCTCCCAGCGGGCGGTCAGCAGGGCCAGGGAGCCCACCAGCACCAGCCCCACGTAGATCAAGAAAGGCCCCCCGATGGCCGAGCGGGCGAAGGCATGCACCGAGGCGATCACCCCCGTGCGCGTGATGAACGTCCCCAGGATCACCAGCGCATAGGTGAGGATGATCAGCAGCGCCGTCCACACCTTCAGCATGCCCCGGCGCTCCTGCACCATCACCGAGTGCAGGAAGGCGGTCCCGGTCAGCCAGGGGAGCAAGGCCGCGTTCTCCACCGGATCCCATCCCCAGTAGCCGCCCCAGCCCAGCACGTCGTAGGCCCAGCGGGCCCCCACCAGCAGGCCCAGGCTCAGGAACAGCCAGGCCACCAGGGCCCACCGCCGCAGCAGCGGGATCCATTCATCATCCCGCCGGCCGGCCAGCAGGGCGGCGATGACGATGGCGTAGGGGACGGTGAAGCCGACGAAGCCGAGATAGAGCAGCGGGGGATGGGCGATCATCCCCGGATGGCGCAACAGGGGGTTCAACCCCCGTCCATCCGCCGGCGGGACGGGGAAGGTCTCGAAGGGGTTGGCGAAGAACCGGTTGAGCAGCAGGAAGAACGTCTGGGTCAGCAGCAGGACGCCGGCGATGAAGGGCCGGAGGTCCCGGGGGAAGCGATCGGCGCGGGCCATGGCCGCGAAGAGGAAGAGGCTCATCAGCCAGGACCAGAAGAGCAGGGAGCCGTTCTGGCCGCCCCACAGGGCGGTGATCTTGAGGAAGAGCGGCTGGGTCTGCCGGGAGACCTGGGCGACGTAGATCAGGCGGAAGTCATCCGCGAGGAGGGCGGACTCCAGCAGGAGCACGGCCAGGGTGAGCAGCGGGGCCATCACCAGGCCGATGCGTCGGGCCACCTCCCCCCATCGCGCCTCCCGACGCCACCCCGCATAAAAGGCTAAGGCCGTCCCCGCCAGGCCCAGCCCCCACGCCAGATCCAGCACCAGCTCCCCCAGCAGGCTCATCCCGCGACCTCCGGGTTCGGATCCTCACGAGCCAAGCGAAGCCAGCGTTCCCGATGGGGATTCATAGAGCACCACCCCCTTCGCCAGCACTTCCTCGCGGAAGAAGGGACGGTTCTGGATCTCCTCGAACTCCTCAGGGGTGTAAACCAAGAGATCCATGCCCACGCGGGGACGGAAGCGCTCCAGCATCTCCCCGATGCGCTCCAGGAACGGACGCGAGGAGGGCATCACCACGACCAGATCCAGATCCGAGTCCGGATAGAGTCGGCCCTCCGTCAGGGAGCCGAACAGGATCACCTGTTGAGGCGCGTAATGGGTTCGCAGGAACTCCAGGAAGTGGGCCCGCTCGGCCTCCAGGGCGGCCCGCCGCTGCGGGAGCTTCTCCGGGAGAGGGGCATCCCGGACCATCCAAGCCCTCCTATCGGGAGGATCCCGTGGCGGCCTCCTCTTCATAGCGCGTCGGGCATTTGAGGAGGAGGGTTCGGGCGTAGAACACCCCATCCGGCCCCAGGGTGCCCTCCACGATCGCCTGGGCCTCGTTCTGGAGGAGGTCCGGCTTCACCCCCTGGTAGACCACCTTGAGCGGCGGGACCTTCCCGATGTCGGCCACCCGGTCCACCAGGCCGAACTCGATATGGAGCGTCTCCGGATCGTAGCGGATCGTCCCGCCGTCGACGATCCCGGAGAGGCGGATGGGGCGGCCCTGCAGGCTCGCCGCCCGCGCCTTCAGTTCGGAGACGGTGAGGTAATACTGGGACGCGCTGCGCAACCCGTTGACGATCAGCAACCCCAGGGCGGCTGCGAGCAAGCCGCCTCCCACCCAGAAGCGAGCGCGCATCCGAGGCCTCCAGGTCCGTGTTCTGCTTTGAGTCTAACACGTGGAGCGCGCTTCTTCCATCCCGTGCCAGGGAATCGGGAGCCCGCCCTCCACAATCCAGCGAGGAAAGTGTCCCGGCGAGGGCCGAAGGGGAAGCCTGCCTTCGTCCATCGGAGGGGATGCGTGGGGCCAACCGGTCCCCGGCGTGTCCGCGCCCGCGAGGGCGATCGCTGTGGGCGCTCAACGGCGGGCCTGGCGGGCTCTTCGAGACGGAGGCTCCTCCAGCCGGATCCAGACCACCGGCCCTCGGGGGCGGGAGATGGGGATCGGCTCGGGGAAGGCTTGAGGGTCGGTCAACACCCAGATGTAAAGCGGACGCCCCCGGGCGTAAGCCTCCAGGAACTCGGGATCCGCCCGGTGCCGGGAGCGCTGATGTCGCAGGGCCTCCACCGAGACCGGCCCTCGCACTTCCGCCAGCACCGCCGTCCCGATCCATCCCCGCGGGCTGACGATCCCGATGCGCCCCCGGATGTGCGTCGGATACCGGCGGATCTCCCAGGTCTTCTTCCCCAACACGATGTATGTGGCGTAAGGCTCCTGCACGATCAACCCCAGCTCCGGGCGCATCGCTTTCCCTCCTGACTTGCTATATAACGGCGCGACCCCTGATCTTGAAGCAACCGAACAGGCTTTATCCATCAGGAAGAGATCATCTCTCCCGGCGTGCCTGGTCGATCTCTTCGGCCGACGGCGCCGACCCCAGATCCGCGCACAGGCCCCACAACGATTTCCGCGGGGCAGACCTCATCGACATGAACTCGCGCTAGATGTCCGAAGCGATCTGCTCGATTCAACGCACTTTGTTCAACAACGAGAGCGGCTTGATCAGGTCCATCGCTTCCTCAAGGGTCGCCGTCTTCTCCACCGCTTACCTCCGCCAGCCTTGGCCCCCCACCGAGCCCGACATCGTCCGGCATCCCGCCGGGGCGGAGCGGTGCAGGGAGAAAGCCTTCGGTCGGGGGCCCGCTCCTCGCTCGGTTCCTCTTTAGGCCGAACCGGAAGCGGTCGAGTTGTTCCTCCCCCCGCGAGCCCAGATTCATTCACTGCTCCTCCCCTCTACAGGCCGGGGAACCCTTGCGATCTATCCCCACCCTGTGCGCCGCGCCTTCCCTGTTTCGCTGTATATTTTACCGATGGACCATGTATCGCCTGAGAGCCAGGCGGATTCCGTCTTCTGGGAGCCTCACGGATGAAAGCGCTCACCGTCGCGCAGATGCGCCAGGCGGAGGCCGCGGCGGACGCCGCTGGCCACACCTACGCGCGGATGATGGAACGGGCCGGCCAGGCGGTGGCCGCCGAGATCATGCGACGGATGCCCGTCCAGGGCCGGCGGATCCTGGTGCTGGTCGGCCCCGGCAACAACGGGGGGGACGGCCTGACGGCGGCCCGCCTGCTGAAAGAGGCCGGGGCGGAGGTGGCCTGTTACCTCCTCAAACCCCGGGAGGAGACCGATCCCGTCTTCCAGGCGGCGAAGGCGGCCGGCTGCTTCATCGCCCAGGCCGGCGACGACCGCACGTGGCGGGTGCTCCGCCTCTGGGTCCGTAGCGCCGCGGTCATTGTCGACGCCCTGCTGGGGACCGGGACCACGCGCCCGCTGGAGGGGGACCTGTTGCGGATGCTCCAGATCGTGCGCGCCGAGGTGAGCGATCGGCGGCCGTGGCCGGTCTCCTTCTTCGCCCCGGGCACCCCGCTAACTCCGGCAGCCTGGATCTCCCGGGTGCCCCCTGAGCCTTGGCTGGTGGCCGTGGATGGGCCCACCGGGATGAACTACGACACCGGGGAGCTGGACCCCAACGCCTTCCACGCCGATCTCACCGTGACCTTTGCGCATCCGAAGGTCGGTCACTTCCGGTTCCCGGCCGCGCACGCCGTGGGCGAGCTGGTGGTGGCGGACATCGGGATCGATCCGAAGTGGGTCCCGGAAGGTGCCTTCGAGGTGATGGACGCGGCGATGGCGCGGACCTGGCGTCCCCCACGCCCGGCGGACGCCCACAAGAACACGTTCGGGAAGGTCGCGGTGGTGGCGGGTTCCACGAACTACCCGGGCGCGCCCGGGCTGGCCGCCCACGCGGCGGCGCGCGTCGGCGCCGGATGGGTCACCCTGGCGATCCCTCGAACGATCTACCCGGTCCTGGCGGCGCGGACGGCGGAGATCACCTACATCCTGCTGCCCGACGAGCTCGGCGTCCTGATCCCCGATGCGGTGGAGGTGCTGGCGAAGGCCGTTGAGGGCTACGCCGCCATGGTCCTCGGGCCGGGCCTCACCCAGGAGAAGGAAGCGGTGGCCTTTGTCCATCGGATGTTCGGAATGGAAAGGGCCCTGAAGCGGGGACGCCTGGGCTTCCAGATTGAGACGGAGGCCGCGGAGGCCCCATCGCCCGCCTTCTCCTGGCCGCCTCTGATCGTGGACGCCGACGGCCTCAACGCCATCGCCCAGGCCCGGGAGTGGGCGGCCCGGCTCCCCGGACCCGCCATCCTCACCCCGCATCCCGGCGAGATGGCCCGGCTGACCGGGCTGGAGAAAGGGGCCATCGAGGCGGATCGCCTGGGGATCGCCCGGCAGTTCGCCCAGGCCTGGGGCCATGTGGTGGTGCTGAAGGGCGCCTTCACGGTGGTAGCGGCCCCCGATGGCCGGGTCTTGGTGATGCCCTTCGCCAACCCGGCGATGGCCACCGCCGGGACGGGGGATGTGCTGGCAGGAGCCATCGCGGGCCTGCGGGCCCAGGGCCTGGGGCCCTTCGAGGCGGCCGCCCTGGGCGCCTACCTGCACGGCCTGGCCGGTGAGCGCGCCCGCGCGGAGATCGGGGAGGCCGGCGTGACCGCCGGGGACCTGATCCCCCGCCTCCCCATGGCCCTCCGGGCTCTGGGCGGATGAGCGAGGCAGCCCTCTACAGGAGCCCGCCCATGGACCCCGAGCAGGAGGATCGGAGGTTCCCGATCCCGGACCTAAACACGCTTTTGCGGGAGCTGGACCCTCGGGGGCCGCCTCAATGGCGCTGGGTGCATCGGGCAACGCCCGGGGCCCGGCGCATCGGCGTTCTCCCCGCCTCCTTCAATCCGCCCACCCGCGCCCACGTGGCCCTGGTGGAGGCCGCCCAGGCGGCCTTCGCGCTGGAGGAGGGCGTGTTCCTGCTGACGCTCCTCCACGTGGAGAAGCCGCTGGTCGGGTTCGGGATGCCGGAGCGGCTGCGCATGCTCCTGGCCATCGCCCGGGCGCGGCCGGCCTGCAGTGTGGCCCTCTGCAACCGCCCCCGCTTCTTCGAGATGGCGCGGGCCCTCCGGGAGGCAGTGGGGGAGGGGCCCGAGCTCTTCTTCCTGATGGGCGGCGACACCCTGATCCGCCTGTTCGATCCCCGTTACTATCCGGATATGGCGATCGAAGCGGCCCTGGAGGCCCTGTTCACCACCGCCCATCTGGTCATCGCGCCCCGTCCCCCATGGGACCTCCCCGCCCTGGAGGCCTTCCTGAACCATCCCGCCCGCGCCCCCTATCGGGAGCGCATCGCGTTCCTCGCGCTCCTCTCCGATCTCGCCGGGATCTCCTCCACGGAGGTCCGCCAGCGCCTGGCCCGCGGGGAGCCCGTCGACGATCAGGTGCCCCCGGAGATCCTGCCCGATCTCGCCGGCATCCGATAGCCCGCTCCCCCCCGGACCTTTGTCCCTCCTCGGCGTTTCATACGCTTTTGTAAAATCGGTTTGAAAATGGAGAAACGTGGAGTTTCGGGATCCCTACGACGGGGGCGGGGAGGGCCTCGGATGGATAGGCGCCGGAGGATGGGCGGGCGTGGGGGGCGTGGGCAGGCCCTGGTGTTGCTCGGGCTGGCCTTCGCGGGGTTTCTGGCGCTGGTGGCGCTGGCCATCGACGGCGGCAACGCGTTCGTCCAGCGGCGGCGGGCCCAGAACGCCGCCGACGCCGCCGCCCTCTCCGGCACCCGACGCCTGTGGGAGATCCGACGCCAGGGCGGGAGCGAGGCGGACCTCCTCGCCGCCTTGCGGGAGGCCATCGACACCCACGGCGTCTTCAACGTG
Organism: Thermoflexus hugenholtzii JAD2; assembly: GCF_900187885.1. Classification (NCBI taxonomy): domain Bacteria; kingdom Bacillati; phylum Chloroflexota; class Thermoflexia; order Thermoflexales; family Thermoflexaceae; genus Thermoflexus; species Thermoflexus hugenholtzii. Next base: position 112,996 of record NZ_FYEK01000022.1, read on the forward strand.
GACGGCGCCCCCAACGCCTTCGAGGCTTACTATGTGGATGAGAACGGCAACCTCTTGGCGCCCCTCCCATCCGGGACCATCCCGGCGGACGCCCGGGGGGTTCAGGTCACGGTCATCAACCGGTTCGATGCCTTCTTCGCCGGGGTCTTCGGCTTCGACCCCCTGGAGGTGCGGGCCCTGGCCGTGGCCATTTACCGACCGAGCCCCGCCTGCGCCCACGCCCTCTTCGCGGAGAACGATCTGCGTGCCCAGTTCGCCTCGCTGGACGTCACCGGCAGCGTCCATGCGGGGACGCGCCTCACTCTTCAATGGAGCGGCACAATCCGCGGGGTATGTGAATATGGAACCACTGCGGACATCGGATTCGGGGTGCAGTGCCAGGACGGGCGGGTCCAGGTCCCCTTCCAGCCTCTTCCCGCCCTTTACGCCCCGGAGGACTTCGCCCCCGGCGGCCCGCTGTGGAACGCCTATGGGGGGAACCGTTACTGTATCCGCCCCCAGAACCCGGGTCAGCCGATCCTCCTCGACGCGCATCCGGCAGGGGCCGCGCATCCGATTCCCAATCAATGCATTACGGCCCAGCGCGTCCGCCTGCAAGATGGCCTGTATTACCTGGAGGGGGACGCACGGGTTGCTCGAACCCAGGGGATGGGTCCGATCAAGGCCACGGTCACCTTGGCAGCGGTCGGATCCCTCTTCTTGGACGACCTGGGCAACCGTTATGAGCTGCGCAATGCCTTGAACGATCCCCAGCGCGGGGCGCCCCTCTTGGTCGCCGGCCGGGCCATCACGATGACGACGATGAACCCCTCCGGGTTCACCTGGGTCGGATTGATCTACGCCGCCGGGGGCCCGGTGACCCTGCAAGCCCCGCAAGCGGAGTCCGACCGCGGGGCGATTTATGGGAAGAACCTTTCCCTGGGATGGGGGACCTTCCGTCTGGTCTTTGATCCCACCGTGTGCCCGGCGGGGGTGACCCGGGTGGAGTTGCGGCGATGAGCGGGGCGATCCTCCTGGGCAGCCTTCTCCTGCTCCTCCTCGGCGCGCTGCTTTATCTCTGGATGGGGGATGAAGAAGAAGAGGAAGCGGAGGATCCGGAGCGCCTGTCGGCGCGGGAGCGGCTCGCCCGCTGGCTGTCGGAGTGGTGGGCAAGGGCCAGGGAGTGGCATCGCCGGGGGGAGCGGGCCCTCCGCCGGCGCCTGGCCGAGGCGGATCTCCCCTGGCGCCCGGTCGAGTTCCTCGGGCTGATCCTGGGGACGACGGCCCTGGGGGCGTGGATCGGCCTGGCGATCTACCGGCTGCCCGGGCTGGTCCTCCTGAGCGCGGCCGCGGGAGCGGCCCTCCCGCTCCTGTTCCTCCGCCACCGCCGGGAGGCCCGACGCCACCGTCTGGAGGGCCAGCTGGCGGACGCCCTCTTCCTCATCGCCGGGATCCTGCGGACGGGCGGGAGCCTGTATCGGGCCCTCGAGGAGGCCGCCGGGAAGCTCCCTCCGCCCCTCGCCGACGAGTTCCGCCGGGTCCTGATCGAGGTCCGGCTGGGTTTCTCCCTCTCGGAGGCCTTGGAGCACATGCGGACGCGGGTGCCCAGCGAGGAGCTCGCCCTGGCCCTCACCGCCATCCAGATCAACCAGCAGGTGGGCGGGAACCTCGCCGAGTTCCTGGAGCGGGTGGCGATGCGGATCCAGGAGCGGGTTTATCTCCAGAACGAGATCCGGACCCTCACCGCGGCCTATCGGCTCAGCGCCCAGATCCTCGCGGCGCTCCCGCTGGTCCTCTGGCTGATCCTCTTCCCCCTCAACCGCCGGTATATGATGCGTTTCTTCACCAGCGGGGTCGCCGGCTACGCCCTGCTGGGCCTGATGCTCCTTCTGGTCTTGCTGGGCTTTCTGGTCATCCGCCGCATGACCCGGCTCTCCGTGTGATGGGTCGGGGCGGTGGGTGGCAGAAAGGGCTTCCGCTCAAGCGCCCTGTCGGCGGTCCACGCATCCACCCCGCGGGATCTCCGTGCGCCCTCATTTGGGTATCTGTGCCTCCGCTCGTGGGCGGTTCCTCCCCCTCGCCATAACCGATCGCAGCGGAAGAAAAGGTCGCGGTGGAAGCCGCTCCTACGGCATGGAGGCCGAAATGAATTTCGGTTTTACGTGGGAGGGGCTTCAGCCCCGAACCCTTCATCTTTGATCCCGCAAGGGGTCGCGGCTCCTACAAACATCGGTCTTTGTCGGGAGGGCTTTCGCCCGGACCCCATGCGTGAGCCCTGCGAAATGTTGCCTGCGGTCCGGGCCTCCCTATAATCCGGGGGAGGGGGGCCGAAGGGCCCCACGAAACCCGAAAGGGGGTGTTGTCGGCGATGGCGTTCCCGATGGGCTGGGAGGAGCCCAGGAGTCCGTTCTGCCGGCTGCTGAAGGATCGGATCGATCTCCATCACGTGCCCTTCAGCGAACGGTCCTCGCGTATGATGGTGTTCGCCGAGGACCTGCGCCCGGGGGTGCCGGGATTGTTCATCAAGCTGGCGGAGCGGTGGGAGAAGCAGCAGGAGAAGTTCGGCGACTACCGCCAGCGCCGTCCCATCGTGGAGCGCATGGTCTTCATCGGCCCCGATGGCGAGCCGTTGCCCGCCTCCTTCACCGCCTACCCCCACGCCGTGTTCTTCCACACCCCCCGCGGGACCATCGGGATGACCTTCAACGATCCGGAGGCCCTCTACTTCTCGCTTCCTCCAGAGCCCATCGGCTTCCAGTTCGTCGCCCAGGCAGAGACCGCCCGCGCCGATCGCCGGGGCGGGATCCTGCGAGGGGTGCGCAACCTCGCCTATACGACGAACGCCCGCCTGCGCCTCAATCAAATCGAGTCCGCCGGCCCCGGCCTCTTCCGGGTCACGTTCCTGGTCGAGCCCACCCCGGACGCTGCCGTCCTGCTGAACATCACCCCTCGCCTCGGATTCAACCGCAGCCTGCGGCCGGCCCTCCCCGTTTTTCAGGAGGCCGAGGCCCGCTGGCACGAGTGGTTCGCCGCCGCCCCGCCGGTCCACGAAGCCCTGGCCCCCCAGTATTACTACGCCTGGTGGGTGATGCGGGCCGGGCTGATCTCCCCCCGCTTCTACATGACCCGCGAGGGGATGACCCCCAGCAAGATCCACTACGTGGGCGTCTGGCAGTGGGACGCCTGCTTCCACGCCCTGGCTTATCGCTATGTGGACCTCAAGCTGGCGGAGGATCAGATCCGCCTGATCCTGGATCACCAGCGGGAGGACGGGATGATCCCCGATGCGGTGCACGATGAAGGCCGGGTCACCCATCTTCCGCTGCCGGTGGACGCGGATGTGACCAAGCCGCCGATCACCGCCTGGGCGGCCTGGAAGCTCTACGAGATGGGGGGCGATCGGGATTTCCTGGACGAGATCTACGAGCCCCTGGTGCGTTGGAATCAGTGGTGGTTCGAACGGAACGATGACGACCGGGACGGCCTGTGTCAGTATAACCACCCTTATTCCTCAGGCTGGGACGATTCCCCGGTGTGGGATGAGGGGATGCCGGTGGAGTCGCCGGACCTGAACACCTATTTGGTGATCCAGATGGAGCATCTGGCCTGCATCGCCGAGGTGATCGGGGAGACGGAGGACGCGGCGCGCTGGCGGGCCGAGGCGGAGGCCCTCACCCGACGCATGATCGCGGCGATGTGGGATGGGGAGGCCGGCCTGTTCTGGCCGTTGCGGCGGGAGCAGCCGGTGCGCATCAAGACCCCCCTCAGCCTCTACCCACTGCTCACCGGACGCCTCCCCCGGCCCATCGTGGAGCGGCTGGTGGCCCATCTGCAGGATCCGCACGCCTTCTGGCCGCGCTATCCCATCCCCACCGTGGCCCTGGACGATCCGCACTATAATCCGGAGCAGATGTGGCGCGGCCCCACCTGGCTGAACATCAATCGCCTCTTCATCGAGGGGCTGCTCCGGTGTGGATACCCGGAGCTGGCCCGAGAGCTGCGGCGGCGCACCCTCCGGCTGGCCATGGGCCATCGCGATCTCTACGAGTATTACCATCCGGAGACCGGGGGACGGCCGCCCCGCGCCGCTCCCATCTTCGGCTGGACCTCGGCGGTGTTCATCGAGCTGGCCATCGAGGCCAGCCGGGAGCCCGACCTGGAACTTTGATCCCCGCGATTCCGGGAACAGCGCCATGCGGGGGCGGAGGGATCGCACCTACGGCGGGGAACCTGGGGATGACGCGGATCCAGTTGACCCTGGAACAGATCGCCCACGGCGGCGAGGCCATCGGCCGCCATGAGGGCAAGGTGATCTTCGTCCCCTTCGGGATCCCCGGGGAGCAGGTGGAGATCGAGGTGGCCGAGGACCACCGCTCGTATGCCCGGGGACGGATCCTCCGGGTGCTCCGCCCGGCGCCGGAGCGGGTCGATCCGCCGTGCCCCCATTTCGGGACCTGCGGGGGATGCCATTTTCAGCACATCGCCTATGAGGCCCAGCTGCGCCTCAAAGAGGCCGTCGTCCGGGATGCCTTGCGCCGCATCGGGAAGATCGAGGACCCGCCGGTGCGTCCGATGATCCCCAGCCCTGATCCCTTCGGCTACCGGAACCAGGTCCAGTTCTCCGTCTCCGCAGATGGCCACCTGGGCTTCCAGGCCATGCGCTCCCACCGGGTGATCCCGATCACCCGATGCTGGATCGCCCATCCGATGCTCCAGGAGCTCTACGAGGCCCTGGAGATCGAGGGGCTGCCCCTGCGCCGCCTCACCCTTCGTTGCGGCGTCCGCACCGGGGACCGCATGGTGATCTTCGAGACGGAAGGGGACGAACCCCCTCTCCTGGAGACCGATCTGCGGGTCTCCCTCGTCCTGCTCACGCAGGAGGAGAAGGCTGTCCCGCTCATCGGCCTGGATTACCTTACGGAGGAGGTGGACGGGTTCCGTTTCCGCATCTCCGCGCCCAGTTTCTTCCAGACGAACACCGCGGTGGCGGAAGCCCTCGTTCGCCGGGTTCGGGAGTGGGCGGACCTGCACGGGACGGAGGCCGTCTTGGATGCCTATGGCGGGGTCGGGCTGTTCGCGGCGCATCTGGCGCCCTTCGCCCGGCGGGTGGTGCTGATCGAGGCGCACCCCGCGGCCGCCGCCGACGCCCTTCATAATCTCTCGAGCTTCCCCCACGTGGAGATCCGGATGGGGACGGTGGAGGAGGTGGCGCCCGGGCTGGAGGGCCCTTTCGATGTGGTCGTGGTGGACCCGCCCCGGACCGGGTGTTCGCCGGAGGCCCTGGAGGCGCTGCGGGCCCTGCGCCCCGCTCGCTGGATTTACGTCTCCTGCGACCCGGCCACCCTGGCCCGGGACGCCCGGCGCCTGATCGATGCCGGGTATCGCCTGGTGGAGGTCCAGCCGTTCGATATGTTCCCGCAGACCTATCACATCGAGACGGTCTCGCTGTTCGTGCGGTCGTAGCGACGCTGAATGAATTCGGCCTCGGAGGGCCTGTGGCCGACGGTCGGCCTTGAGCGTCGAATGAATTCGGCCTCGGAGGGCCTTCGGCCGACGGTCGGCCTGCGCCGACCGATACCGTTGCGTCGGCGAAGGCCGACGCTTGGCGCGCAGCGCCTGGGGAGGCCGATTTCAATCGGCGTGAGAGCGATGGTCGGCCTGGGCGCCGAATGAATTCGGCCTCGGAGGGCCTGTGGCCGACGGTCGGCCTGCGCCGACCGATACCGTTGCGTCGGCGGAGGCCGACGCCCGGCGCGGAGCGCCTGGGGAGGCTGATTTCAATCAGCGTGAAAAGGAGGTTTCATGCCGTTCCTGCGACTGGATGCGGGTTACCTGCTGGCCCTGGCGGTGATCTTCCTGTTCGCCCTGCCGTTCCACGAGCTCGCCCACGCCTGGGTGGCGGAGCGCCTGGGGGATCCCACCCCCCGGCGCGCCGGTCGGGTCACCCTCAATCCCATGGCCCATCTGGATCCCATCGGCGCCCTGATGCTGGTGCTGGCCGGGTTCGGGTGGGCCCGTCCGGTGCCGGTGAACTCCTTCTATCTCCGGTATGGGCCGCGGGTTGGGATGGCCCTGGTGGGCGGCGCGGGGCCGGCGGCCAACCTCCTCCTGGCCGGCCTGGGGATCCTGGTCTATCGGGCGGCTCCGGAGCCCCTGCTGGCGGGCCCTCTGGCCTTCGCCTTCTTGCGGGCCTGGATCTTCATCAACGTCGGGCTCGCGGTGTTCAACATGCTGCCGCTGCCGCCCTTGGACGGCTTCCGCGTGCTACAGGGGTTGCTGCCTCCTGATATGGCCTACGCTTACGCTCGGCTGGAGGCCTACGGCCCGCTCCCCCTCCTCCTCTTCCTCATCCTGGAGCGCCAGCTGGGACTCCTTTCCTCCATTCTTCAGCCGGTGTATCGCTTGGTCCTCCTGCTGATGTATTTCTGAGGGGAGCCCCCACAGCGGTCGTTTCTACCCCAGGCGCATGCGCCGGAAGGCCTCGGCGTAACGCAGGCCGACGGCGCGCCCCTCCTCGGCCGCCCAGGCCTGCAACATGGGGCCGGGGTCCCAATCCCCGATCTGGGAGCGGTGGCAGCGCAGGGCTTCAATCTTGATCTCCAAGGTCTCCTCGATGTCGATCCACAGGTTGGGCTGGGCGGCCCCGTAGATGTAGACCTCCTGCACCCGATGGGGCGGCAGGCCCAGCTCGGGGAAGACCAGCGGCATCCCGGCGGCCGGGAAGACCGCCTCCAAGGCCGCCTGCGCCGCGGCGCGGTGATCCGGATGGTTGATGTAGTCCTCTCCGTAGAAATAAACCGAAGGATCTCCGCAGACCAGAACCTGGGGGCGGAAGCGGCGGATCTCTCGCACCAGCTCCCGCCGCAGCTCCAGCGTCGGCTGCAGCAGGCCATCCGGGTGACGAAGGAAGATCACCTCCTCCAGGCCCAGGACGCGGGCCGCTGCTCGTTGTTCCTCCTCCCGGATGCGCGCCACCTCCTCCCGGGAGCGGCCCGCTTCCTCCGTCCCGGCGTCGCCGCTGGTGCACAGCACCAGGGCGATCCGACATCCCCGACGGGCCCACTTGGCCAGCGTGCCCGCGCAGGTGAACTCCACATCATCGGGATGCGCCGCCACCACCAGCGCACGCTCCGGCGTCGCCGGCTCCTCCATAGATCCCTCCTGAAGACCACGGGTTCGAGCGAGCCTGAAGGCGCCCGCTTCCTTCAAGAGCCCGACTATACCCCGTTCCTCCACGCGGCGAAAGACCCCTCTCCGGCGATCTCCCTCGATCTACCCAAGATCTATTCATTGACGACTATCGATTTATCGAAATTCGTAGATGAATAATGTTCACCGAAATCTCACGGAACCTACACGTTTTCTTAACGCATGGGAGGGCAGGTATAGAGTAAAATCCCGCTCGTGGGAGGGCTGGTCTGGCCTTTCCCGGATCATCCTGTATCCGGAGGCGGGAGGAGATGGAGGAGCGGAAGCGCCTGGAGGAGGAGCCCCCTGGTGGGAAGCGGCGCAGCCCGCGGGCGCCGATCTGGCGGGATGTGCCCGATGCGCTCTGGGATGACTGGCGCTGGCAGCTCACTCATCGCTTGAACTCGGTAGAACAGCTCAAGCAGATCATCCGGCTCACCCCGGAAGAGGAGGCCGGTGCGGCGGCCACCCACCGGTTCCGCATGGACATCACTCCCTATTTCGCCTCCCTGATCGACCCGGAGGACCCGAACTGCCCCATCCGGCGTCAGGTGATCCCCACAGCCAGGGAGCTGGAGCCGACGCCGGGCCTGATGGCCGACTCCCTCGCCGAGGACCAGCACTCCCCAGTCCCCGGGCTGGTCCATCGTTATCCCGACCGGGTCCTGATGTTGGTGACCACCCAGTGCGCCAGCTACTGCCGGTTCTGCACCCGCAGCCGCATCGTGGGCGATCCCCATGCCAACTTCGGGCGGCGGGATTACGACCGGCAGATCGAATACATCGCCCGCACGCCCCAGATCCGGGACGTGCTGCTCTCCGGGGGCGACCCGCTGATCCTCCCCCAGCCGATCCTGGAGGACCTGTTGCGCCGGCTGCGGGAGATCCCCCATGTGGAGATCATCCGCATCGGGACGCGGGTGCCCATCTTCCTGCCGCAGCGGATCACCGATGAGCTGGTGGCCATGCTGCGCAAATATCATCCGCTCTGGATGAACATCCACGTCAACCATCCCAAGGAGCTCACCCCGGAGGTCACCGAGGCCCTGGCGAAGCTGGCTGACGCGGGCATCCCCCTGGGCAGCCAGACGGTGCTCCTGGCCGGGGTCAACGACTGCCCTCACATCATCCGCGCCCTGGTCCACGAGCTGGTCAAACGCCGGGTCCGGCCCTATTACCTCTATCAATGCGATCTGGTGGAGGGGGCCGGGCACTTCCGCACGCCGGTCTCGAAGGGGCTGGAGATCATGGAGGCCCTGCGGGGCCACACCAGCGGCTACGCCATCCCCACGTATGTGATCGACCTGCCGGGCGGGGGCGGCAAGGTGCCGGTGATGCCTAACTACCTGCTGGCCATGAACGAGCGCCGGGTGGTGCTGCGCAACTTCGAGGGCTTCATCAGCACCTACGAGCAGCCCACGGATTACACGCCCCACGACCCGAGCCGGTGCGAGTACTGCCGGAACCAGCGCCCGGAGCCCGGCCAGCGCGGGATCTTCGGGCTGCTCCAGGGCGACGCCATGACCATCGCCCCAGAGGGCTTCCAGGCGGTGCACCGGCGGCTCCAGACGGGAGGCACCGAAACCATGCCCCTGATCATCGGGGAGCCCCTCCCGGTCGTCAACGGGGAGGTGCTGTGATGCGCGTGGCGGTCCTGGCCAACCTCAAGCGGAACGCCCCGAAGGGGCCGGACGATCCGCCGGACGCCTGGGCGGAGCTGGACTCGGAGGAGACGGTGGAGGGGATCGCCCGGGCCCTGGAGGCCGCGGGCCACACCACGGCCATCTTCGAGGGCAACCTGGAGCTCCCGGAGGCCCTCCGTCGGTTCCGGCCGGACATCTGCTTTAACATCTGCGAGGGCTACTGGGGGGATTCCCGGGAGGCCCACATCCCGGCCATGCTGGAGATGATGCGCATCCCCTACACGGGCTCCCGGGTCCTGGCCCTGGCCATCTCCCTGGACAAGGCGATGACCAAGCGGGTGTGGGCTGCGGAGGGCCTGCCCACGCCGCCCTTCCAGGTCTTCCGTCGCCCCGATGAGCCCCTGGATCCCCGCCTCTCCTTCCCGCTCTTCGTCAAGCCGAACCGGGAGGGGAGCGGGATGGGGATCTCGGCGAAGTCGGTGGTGACGACCGAGGCGGAGTTGCGGGAGCAGGTGGCCTACATCCTGCGGACCTACCGGCAGGAGGCCCTGGTGGAGGCCTTCATTGACGGCCCGGAGCTCACCGTAGGCCTCATCGGGAACGTGGAGGGGGATGCGGCGTGGCTCCGGCCTCCGGGAGGATGGGCCACCGAGGAGGGACTGGACCTGGGGGGCGTTCACGTCTTCCCGCCGATGATGGTGGATCTCAGCGTATGCCCTCCGGATCAGCGGGGGCTTTACACGTCGTACATCAAATCCGAGATGCCCCTGGGACCCCGCTATCTTTGCCCGGCGCCGCTGGACCGGGCGCTGCTACGTGAGGCCCAGCGGCTGGCTTTCGAGGCCTTCCGGGCCATCGGGGCCTGCGACATGAGTCGGGTGGACATGCGGATCGACGCGGCCACGGGGCGGATCTATTTGCTGGAGATCAACACGCTGCCCGGGCTGAACCCGCATTACAGCGACATGGTGCTCAACGCCCGGGCCGATGGGATGTCTTACGAGCTCCTGATCCTTCGGATCCTGGAGGCGGCCTGCCGTCGCTACGGCCTGTCCCCGAAGCCGGTGGTCCCCACGGCCGTGGCGGCGGGCGCGGCGTGAATCCGCCGGTTAAGGGAGCGACCAATGCGCCGTCGTTCGACCATGCCGGGTCGCGTGCTGATCCTGTATAGCGTGGTGGAGCGGCTCCCGCGGGGGGAGCCTCGCGATGGGATCGCGGACGAGGAGGTGCTTTGGACGGCGCAGGCGATGGCGGAGGCCCTCGCCGAGCGCGGATGGCCCGTGGAGGCGCGGGGGATCCGGGACCTGGAGTCCCTTCACCGGGCGCTGGATTCCTTCGATCCCCGGGAAACCCTGGTGATCAACCTGTGCGAGACCCTGGAAGGCCGCCCCCAGGGGGAGGCGGCCGTGCCGGTGGCCCTGGAGGCCCGGGGTTTCGTTTACACCGGATCCTCAGGGGCGACGCTTTCCCTCTGTCTGGACAAGGCGCGGGCGAAGGCCCGCCTGCGGGCGGCCGGCCTGCCGACGCCCCCGGCTCAGGTGTTCCACACCCCCGACGAGCCCCTCCGGATCCCCCTCCCGGCCATCGTGAAGCCCCTGATGGAGGACGCCAGCCACGGGATCGATCGGGAGGCGGTGGTGACGGAGGAGGGGACCTTGCGGGCGCGGGTGGCGTACGTCCTGGGGGTCTACCGCCAGCCTGCCCTGGTGGAAACCTTCATCGACGGGCGGGAGTTCAACGTGGCCCTGTGGGGCGGGCGGAACCTCGAGGTCCTCCCCCTGGCGGAGGTGGATTACTCCCGCATCCCCAACCCCCTTTGGCGGGTGTGCACCTATGCCGCCAAGTGGCTGCCGGGCTCGGAGGAATACGAGCTGACCCCCGTGCGCTGTCCGGCGGAGCTGGAGGAGGAACGGGCGGCCCGGGTGCGGGAGGCGGCCCTGCGGGCCTTCCGGGCGGTCCGCTGTCGGGATTACGCCCGGGTGGACATCCGGCTGCAGGGGGAGACGCCGTATGTGCTGGAGGTCAACCCGAACCCCAGCCTGGCGCCGAACAGCGGCTTCGTGAACGCCGCGCGGGCGGCGGGCTACTCCTACGGCATGCTGGCCGAGCGGTTGATCCGCCTGGCGTGGGAGCGGCGCGCCCGCCGACGGGAGGCGCCGCAACTTCATCCTGTCCCGATGGGAGCGATCGATGTCGCTTATTCGCTGGCCCCGAGCGGATGAGGAGGCGGCCATCCGGGCGTTGGCCGAGCGGTGTGGGGTGTTCCGGCCGGAGGAAATCGAGACGTTAATCGAGATCTTTCGGGAAGCCTGCCGCAGAGGCTTCGAGGAGAGCGGTTATCACTTCCGGGTGTGGGCGGAGGAGCGGGACGGTGAGATCCGGGGGCTGATCTGCTACGGGCGGCGGCCCCTCACCCGCTGGTCCTGGGATCTCTACTGGCTGCTGGTGGACCCCTCGGCCCAGCGGCGGGGGATCGGGACGGCTCTGCTGCGCGCGATGGAGGCGCACGTGGGGCGGGAGGGCGGGCGGTGGATCCTGGTGGAGACGGCGACCACCCCGGCCTATGCGCCGGCCCGTTGTTTCTATGAGCGGCATGGGTTCCGGCTCCTCGCGGTGGTGGAGGATTTCTACGAGGCCGGCGAGGGGCTGGCCCTGTATCTGAAGGGTCTGGGGCCTTCGTCGGAGGCGAGCGCGCCGGCGGCGGAGGCGAGGACCCGGTCTCCGGAGGAGGGAGGATGTCCCGGCGTCCATGGAGCCTGAGGACCGTGCGTCAGGTGATCCTGCTCTACAACATGGATGGCGCATGGCCTCCGGAAGATCAGGAGTATGCCCGGGAGTGCGCGCGTAGAATGCAGGAGGGGATGGAAGCCCATGGCCTCACCGTCCGTCCCGTCGAGGTCCGTCGGGATGTGCGGGGCGCGTTGCAGGGCTTTGATCCCGAGGAGTGGGTGGTGTTCAACTGGTGCGAGGCCTTAGAGGGGGATCCCTATGGGGAGCCCCGGGTGGCCCGCGCCCTGGAGGCGCAGGGCTTCTTGTATACGGGGTCCGGCCCATGGGCGCTGACCGTGGCAGGCAACAAGGCCCTGATGAAGGCTTTCCTCACGCTGAACGGGATCCCGACGCCGGCCTGGCGGGTGTGTCATCGGCTGGCGGACCTGGAGGGGTGGGAGGTCTTTCCGGCCATCGTCAAGCCGGCGCGGGAGCACGGCAGCATCGGGATCACCCCGGAGGCGGTGGCCTCATCTCCCCGGGCGCTGCGGGAGCGGGTGGAGTATGTGCTGGAGGTCCTCCGGCAGCCGGCCCTGGTGGAAGCCTTTATCCCGGGTCGGGAGCTGAACGTCAGCCTGTGGGGGAACGGGGATCCGGAGCCGTTGCCGATCTCGGAGATCCATTTCGACGGCCTGTCCGGGGAGGAGCGGATCGTCGATCAGTCCGCCAAGTGGGATCGGGGGAGCGAGCGGTATCGACGGACGGTTCCGGTGGTGCCGGCGCCGCTGGACGAGCGGACGGAGGCGGAGGTGGTGCACGTGGCGGCCCTGGCGTATCGGGCGTTGCGGGTGCGGGATTACGGTCGGGTGGACATCCGGCTGGCGCCGGATGGGACGCCTTATGTGATCGATGTGAACCCGAATCCGGATCTATCGCCGGATGCAGGGTTTGTGCGGTCGGCGGCGGCGGCGGGGTATGACTACGGGCGGATGGCGGTGCATATCTTGCGCATCGCCCTGGCCCGGCGCCGCCGGCGGGCCCCGGTCTCCGTCTCCCCCCCCCTTCGCCCGCCTGGGGATGGGGTGAGGACATGAGACTCGAGTGGGTGGATGCGGATCCTCAAGCCTCGCCCTTGGGGGACTGGAGAAATCTCCAGTCCCCCAAGGTTTCTTTAAGAGGGAAACCGCTGGGTTACAATATCCATCCGGCGATACCATCCTGGGGAGGAGTGCGGTGGGCGAGGCGGTGCGGTATCCGAAGCTGCGGCCGGTGGATCTGCGGCCGATGAACCGGAACGGCCGCTCTTACATCCTGGTCCGGGATCCCCTCCGCCTCTCGGACCAGATGGTCCTCATCCCCCAACCCCTGGCCCCCGTCCTCGCCCTATGCGATGGCACCCGGGATCTGCGGGCCATCCGGGCCGCCCTGATGGTGCGCTACGGCGTCCGGGTCGACGAGGAGGCGCTGCGCGCCCTGATCGCCACGCTGGACGAGCTGTATCTCTTGGACAACTCCCGCTTCGCCGAGGCCCAGGCCCGCGCTCTGGAGGACTACCGCCGCGCCCCCTTCCGCCCGCCGATGCTCGCCGGAGAGGTTTACCCCGCCGACCCGGAGGACCTGCGCCGGATGATCCGCCGCTTCCACGAAGCGGCGGCGCCGGACGACCCCGTCTCCGAAGGGCGCGGGCTGCTCAGCCCCCACATCGATTACGCCCGGGGCGGCCGAACCTACGCCCGGGCCTGGGCCCGGGCCGCCCCCTTCGTCCGGGAGGCGGACCTGGTGATCCTCCTGGGGACGGATCATTACGGGGAGGACGGCGCCATCACCCTGACCCGACAGCATTACGCCACGCCCTTCGGGGTGTTGCCCACCGCCCAGCCCATCGTGGACGCCCTGGCCCGGGCCCTGGGGGAGGAGGCCGCCTTCGCCGGCGAGCTCCGCCACCGCGGCGAGCACTCCATCGAGCTGGCTGCCGTGTGGCTCCATGCGATCCGCGAGGAGAAACCGGTGGAGCTGGTGCCCATCCTGTGCGGCCCCTTCGTCTCCTTCATCGAGGGCGATCTCGATCCGATGGACGATCCCCGCATCGCGCGCTTCCTGGAGACCTTGCGGGCGGCCGTCGCCGGACGACGGGCCGTGGTCGTCGCCGCGGGGGATCTCTCCCACGTGGGCCCGGCCTTCGGAGGGCGTCCGCTGGATCTGCGCGGGCGGGCGCGCCTGAAGGCGGAGGACGAATCCCTCATCGCCCACATGGTCGCCGGGGACGCCGCCGGCTTCTTCGCCCGGATCCGGGAGACTCGCGATCGGAACAACGTCTGTGGGGTCTCCCCCATCTACCTGGCCCTCCGCCTCCTGGAGCCGACCACCGGGGAGCTAGTGGATTATGAGCTCTGCCCCGCCGATGAGGCAGGGACCTCCGTGGTCTCGATCTGCGGGATCCTCTGGCGATGAGCGGGACGGGCGCGCTCCTCGCCTTCTTCACCGGATGGAGCCTGAGCTTTGGCCTCGGCCGCGCCCTCGCGGGGCTGCGGCGATGGCGCCCCCGGCGCCCGGATTCCCGGATCCTGCTCCTGCTGCTGGCCGCCTTCGCCCTCCGCGTCAGCGGGCTCACCGCCCAATCCCTCTGGCGGGATGAGGTCGACGCCCTGCGCTTCGGCCGCGATCTCACCGCCGAGGTCGCGGCGGCCTTCCGGGTCGGGGCAGGGGCCGGATGGACGCGGCTGGCGGAGCTCCTCGCCCGCCCCGGGTTCAACGGGCCGCTCTATTTCCTGGGGCTGTTCCAGTGGGTCCGCCTGGCGGGCGACTCCGAGTTCGCCCTCCGCTTCCCCTCCGCCGCCCTGGGGGTCCTGAGCGTCGCCCTGGGCTTCGCCCTGTTCCGCCGGCATCTGCCGCAGCCGGTCGCCCGGATGGCCGCCCTCGGGCTGGCCTTCTCCCCCTTCCTGGTCTGGTATGGCCAGGAGGCGAAGATGTATGCCCTGCTGGTGACCCTCTTCCTGGCCGCATGGGGGGCGGTGGAGACCGCCCGCCGGGATCCCGGCGGATGGCTGGAGGCCGTCCTCTGGGTCGCCCTGGGCCTCTACAGCCACATCCTGTTCGTCCTCTTCGTGCCGGCCCTGCTCGCCTTGGGGATCCATCGGGCGGATCGAAGGTCCCTGCGCCTCCTCGTCCTGGTTCTCGGCCTGGTGCTCCTCGTCGATCTCCCCCTCCTGGCCTGGCAGGTCCCTCAAATCGTTCAGTGGGGTGGGGGCCTCCGCGCGGCCTGCGGCGAGACCGGGTTCCCCCGCGTCCCGCCGTTGCAGGGCCTGGGGATGCTGGCCTGGGGGTTCAGCGTGGGGGTGTGGGGAGGCTTCCCGGATTGGGGCTGGATCCCCCTCTCCGCCTTGGTCGCCCTGGGGCTGATGGCCGGGCGCGCGGGCGGGCGGTTCCGCGCCGCGTTGGGGATCTGGGCCCTGAGCCCGTGGGCCTTCCTCGCGTTGATCTCACTGTGTCGTCCCCTCTTCGTCGAGCGCTATCTGATCGCCGCGGCGCCGGCCTGGCTCGCCCTCGCCGCGGCGGGCTGGGCCCGGATCCCGGGGCGGCTCCCGCGCGCCATGGCCCTGGCCTGCGTCCTGACGCCGATGGCCGTCGGCCTCTGGGCCCAGACGGCGCTCCCACTGAAATCGGACTTCCGATCGGCCGCCCGGGTGGTGGCCGAGGGCTATCGCCCGGGGGATCTCATCCTCTTCCACATCGGGTATGTCCAGCATGTCTTCGATTACTACTTCCGCCGGCCCTATGAAGGCGCCTGGGCGCCGGCCACGATCTACCGGACCCCCGAGGGAACGTATGCAATGGGAGAGGCGGAGGTCGACGCCCGGATGCGGGCCCTGATCCGGGGCCACGAGGTCGTCTGGCTGATCTACTCCGAAGCCGCCATGTGGGATGACCGCGACCTGGTCCGCCGCTGGCTGGACGCCCACGGCCAGCTCCAGGCGCGCTGGGTCTTCACCCTGGTGGAGGTGCGCCGCTACGAAGGGTTCCATCTCCCATAGCCTGTCGGGCGCTCAGATTTTGGATCAATAACATGATCGAAAAGATCTGATTTTCGATCAGACAGGCTCGACATCCTGGCGATTCGGTTTATAATGAGAGGTGAAGGAGGTGTTCATCTCCTCGATCTCCCATGAGCGGCGTGCGGCGCAGGGATGAGCCCAGGATTCTCCGTGGGGGCTGGATCCTCCGCCGCCCGGGGCGCTGGGGGAAGGGCGGCGGGCGATCGAGCGAGGGCCTCCTTTTATATCCCGCGCCGGTGAAGTTCCCCCTCCTCCTCCTCCCGTTTTCGGAGCCCCTTCTCCTTTCTCCTCTCCCTGCAAGAATCCCAGATCCTTCCGGGAGGCTCCCCATGGCGGTCAAAGGCTGGATCCAGGTGGACGAGCGGTTCTGCAAGGGCTGTGAGCTGTGCGTGCATTTCTGCCCGCAGCAGGTCCTGGGGCTGGCATCGGATCGTCTGACCCTCAAGGGCTATCACCCGGCGCAGCTCCTCGATCCGGAGCGGTGCACCGGGTGTGAGGTGTGCGCGGTGGTGTGCCCGGAGGGGGCGATCACGGTTTACCGTCAGGTTCGCCCGCGGGTGCCCGAGGCGGTGGCGTGAGGATAAGGAGGCGAGCATGGCGCGGGAGCTGCTGAAGGGCAACGAGGCGATGGCGGAGGCGGCCATCCGGGCCGGCGTCGAGGCGTATTTCGGGTATCCCATCACCCCACAGACCGAGCTGCTGGAGTATATGGCCCGGCGCATGCCGGAGCTGGGGCGGGTGTTCGTGCAGGCGGAGAGCGAGATCGCGGCCATCAACATGGTCTACGGCGCGGCCTGCACCGGCGCCCGGGTGATGACCTCCTCCTCCGGTCCGGGCATCAGCTTGATGATGGAGGGCCTTTCCTACATCGCGGGCACGGAGGTGCCCTGTGTGATCATCGACGTGATGCGCGGCGGCCCCGGCCTGGGGAACATCGCGCCCTCCCAGGGGGATTACAACCAGATTGTCCGCGGCGGCGGCCACGGGGATTACCGGGTGATCACTCTGGCCCCGGCGACGGTGCAGGAGGCCATCGACCTCACGGTCCTGGCCTTCGATTTGGCCGAGCGCTACCGCACCATCGCCGTGGTGCTGACGGATGGGAGCATCGGCCAGATGATGGAGCCCGCCGAGCTGCCGCCGATGCGCGAGCCCCCACGGACCCGCCCGGAGTGGGCGGTGACCGGCGCTCAGGGCCGCCCCCGGCGTGTCCTGACTTCCATTTACCTCGACCCCTATGAGGAGGAGAAGACCAACCGGCGTCTGCTGGAGCGCTGGCGGCAGATCCAGGCCCGGGAGGTGCGCTATCGGGAATATTACCTGGACGACGCCGAGCAGGTGGTGGTGAGCTTCGGCATCGCGGGGCGGGTGGCCCTCTCGGCGGTGCGGGCCGCCCGAGCCGAGGGCATCCGGGTGGGGCTGCTCCGTCCGCTGACCCTCAGCCCCTTCCCCTATGCGGCCATCGAGGCCCTGAGCCGTCAGGTGGAGGCCTTCTTGGTGGTGGAGATGAACGCCGGCCAGATGCTGGACGACGTCATGCTGGCGGTGGCCCGGCGCGTCCCGGTGGCCTTCTACGGGCGGATGGGCGGCGTGGTGCCGTTCCCCGAGGAGATCCTGGAGGAGATCCGCCGCCTGGTCCGGGAGCCGCCGCCCCCTGAGGCCGATCCCCGTGAGGCCTGGTTCCGCCGCATGGGGATGTGGGGGGCGGGCAACGGAAGCGGCCCATCCGGCATGCGGGAAGCGGCGAACCCCTGAGGGAAGGAGGGAGATCCGACATGGTGGCGACGATCCCGCTGGAGCGGACTTACGAGAAAGTCTACGAGCGGCCGCGCGTCCTCCTCGAGGTGCACACGCATTACTGCCCGGGGTGCACCCACGGCGTGGCCCATCGCCTGATCGCCGAGGTCCTGGAGGAGATGGGCCTGCGGGAGATCACCATCGGGGTGGCTTCCGTGGGCTGCTCCGTCTTCGCCTACAACTACTTCGATGTGGATTTCGTGGAAGCCCCCCACGGCCGGGCGCCGGCGATGGCCACCGGCATCAAACGGATGCTGCCGGACCGCATCGTCTTCACCTACCAGGGGGATGGGGACCTGGCCTCCATCGGGATGGGGGAGATCATCCACACGGCGGCCCGCGGGGAGAACATCACCGTCATCTTCATCAACAACGCCAACTACGGGATGACCGGCGGGCAGATGGCGCCGACCACCGTCCCCGGCCAGCGGACGACCACCACGCCCCAGGGTCGGGACGTGCGCCGCTCGGGCTATCCCATCCGCATGGCGGAGCTGCTGGCCGGCCTGGAGGGGCCCAGCTATGTGGTGCGTCGCAGCCTCCACGATCCGAAGAACATCCGCCTGGCGAAGAAGGCGATCCGGCTGGCCTTCGAAGCCCAGCGGCGCGGCCTCGGCTTCTCCTTCGTGGAGCTGCTCTCCACCTGCCCGACCAACTGGGGGCTCTCGCCCATCGAGGCGATGCACTGGGTGGAGGAGATGATGATCCCGGTCTTCCCCCTGGGGGATTTCAAGGTGGCCCCTGAGCTGAAGGCCCTGCGAGTCTGAGGGTGGCGCAGGAGAGCCGATCGATCCTGAGAGATCCGGGAGGTGCGGATGCAGGTCGAGATCGTCATCGCCGGGTTCGGCGGCCAGGGTATCCTGTTCGCCGGGCAGGTGCTGGCTTACGCGGCCATGGACGCCGGCAAGGAGGTGACCTGGTTCCCCTCCTACGGGCCGGAGATGCGCGGGGGGACCGCCCACTGCACGGTGATCATCTCCGACGAGGAGATCGGATCGCCCCTGGTGCAGCATCCCCGCGCCGCCATCGTGATGAACCGACCCTCCCTGGACAAATACGAGCCGCTGGTCCGGCCGGGAGGGCTCCTGGTGGTGAACGCCTCCATGGCCGGGCGGGCGGTGGAGCGGACGGATCTGGAGGTGGTGGCGCTCCCGGCCAGCGAGATGGCGGAGGCCCTGGGGGATCGGCGGCTGGCCAACATGGTGCTGGTGGGGGCTCTGCTCGCCCGGCTCCCGGTGCTGACGCTGGACCAGGTGGAGCAGGCGTTGCGGGAGCATATGCCGGGCCGCCATCGGCATCTCATCGAGCAGAACATCCGGGCCCTGCGGGAAGGGGCCCGCGCCGCTCAGGAAGCCCTCGCCGTCCTCCCGCGTTAAGCGGATCCCCCTTCACGCATCGGGGACGGGGAGGCCCTTCTGGGGCCTCCCCGTGCCGGGATGGTTTCCCTGTTGTTGATCTCTCCTCCGGCAAATGGATTAAAATCCCGGATTGAGCACAGGGCATCCCTGCGCGGATCCCAGAACGAATCGAGCGTGTGGGAGACCGGAGCGGCGCGATGGAGTTCAAGGACTACTATGCCATCCTCGGCGTAAGCCCGGATGCCAGTGAGGAGGAGATCAAGCGGGCCTACCGCAAGCTGGCCCGCCAATACCACCCCGATGTGAACCCGGGGGATAAGGCGGCGGAGGAGAAATTCAAGGAGATCAACGAGGCCTACGAGGTGCTCTCGGACCCCGAGAAGCGGCGCAAATACGATGAGCTCCGCCGCCAGTATGAGGCCTGGCGCCGGGCCGGCTACGATCCCGGCCAGTTCGATTGGTCCCCCTGGGTCCAGCCCGGCGGGGTGCGGGTGGAGGTCGGGGACCTGGAGGATCTTTTCTCCGACTTCTTCGAAATGCTGTTCGGCGGGATGCCCCGGCGGACCCGGGGATGGACGGCCACGCGGCGCCGGGGGCGGGATGTGGAGCAGCCCCTCACCCTCACCCTGGAGGAGGCCTTCCGGGGGACCACCCGCATCGTCCGGACGCAGGACGGGCGGCGGCTGGAGGTTCGCATCCCGCCCGGGGTGCGCACCGGATCTCGGGTGCGGGTCCCGGGGGCCGGGGAGCCCGGCTACGGCGGCCCACCGGGGGATCTCTACTTAGTGATCGAGGTCGCCCCCCATCCCCTGTTTGAGCGCCGGGATCAGGACCTTTACGCCCCGCTGTCGGTGGATCTCTACACGGCAGTCTTAGGCGGCGAGGTCCCCTTCCGCCACCTGGACGGACGGACCCTGATGGTGCGGATCCCGCCGGAGACCCAGAACGGGGCGCTGATCCGCCTGCGTGGGGAGGGCATGCCTTCCCCGAACCGGCCGGGGGAGCGGGGCGATCTGTATCTCCGCGTCACGGTGGAGATCCCACGGAACCTGACCCCCCGGGAGCGGGAGCTCTTCGCCGAGCTGGCCCGCATGCGCCAGGGGCGTTGAGGGCGAGGGGTTACGCGAGTGCCTCCCCCATCCTGAAACCTGCAGAGGTGAGAACCGATGCGCTGGAAGAACGGCTTCTGGCTGTGGCTGGGCCTCGGCGTGTTGCTCAGCGGGTGTCGCTCGCTCCCGTTGCGGGAGCTGATTTTCGTCACCCCCACCCCGCGCCCTGGAGGCGCGGTGGCGCGGCCGGCCGGGCCGACGCCGACGCTCCCCCCGTTGCCCGCTGGCCTCGATGAGGAGGAGCAGCGCCTGATCGCCATCTACCAGAAGGTCCTCCCCTCCGTCGTCAACATTGACGTAGAGGGTGTGGAGATCTCTGCGTTCGGGAGCGGGTCCGGCTTCGTTTACGACACCCAGGGCCACATCGTCACCAACAACCACGTGGTGGAGCAGGCTGAGGAGATCTGGGTGACGTTCTACGACGGCACGGTGGCCCGGGCGCGGGTGGTGGGCCGCGACGTCTACAGCGACCTGGCTGTGATCCGGGTGGACGTGCCGCCGGAGTTGCTCCGGCCGGCGGAGCTGGGGGATTCGGAGACGCTGCGGGTGGGTCAGAAGGTGGTGGCCATCGGCAACCCCTTCGGCTTGCGGGGGACGATGACCCTGGGGATCATCAGCGCCCTCGGTCGGGCCCTGGAGACGCCCACCCGCTTCCAGATCCCGGACGTGATCCAGACCGACGCGGCCATCAACCCGGGCAACTCCGGCGGGCCCCTGGTGGATCTGGAAGGGCGAGTGATCGGCGTGAACTCGGCCATCCGCACGGATTCCAGTGCGATGGGGATACCGGCCAACATCGGCATCGGGTTCGCCATCCCGGTGAACGCCGTCAAGCGGGTGGTGCCCCAGCTGATCCGCGAGGGGCGGGCCCGTTACCCGTATCTGGGGATCAGCGCCACCGCCGGCATCTCCCTGGCCGAACTGCGGGCGCGCGGGTATGACGTCCCGGACGTCCGCGGCGTTCTGATCCAGGAGGTCCAGCCCGACGGCCCGGCGGCTCGGGCGGGCCTGCGGGGCGGCACCCGCGAGGTGCAGGTCCGCAGGGCCTCCGTCCGGCTCGGAGGTGACATCATCACGGCCATCGATGGGCATCCCGTCGCCTCCTTCGACGAGCTGGTCTCCTATCTCGTCAACCGCACAGAGGTCGGCCAGACGGTCACCCTGACCATCCTGCGCGATGGTCAGGAACAGCAGGTCCAGGTCACCCTGGGGGAGCGCCCGTCCCCGTGATCTCATCCGGAGGGAGAAGGGATGCGCACCGCGCGCTGGCTGCCGGTGGTGGGAGCGATTCTGGTGATCGGGGTTTGTGCGGCGGCGACCGCCGGGGCGGTCTTCTGGGTGCGGGCGACGGTGAGCCCGAGGAGCGGCCCTGCCGCTCCGGCTTCCCCTCCGCCTCGGGCGGCGACCCCCACGCCGCTCCCGCCCGGCGTCCTCTCCGAGGCCCGGGCGCTGGAGGCGGCCTTCATCGCCGTTTACGAGCGGGTCAGCCCCTCGGTGGTGCACATCACCACCCGGGCTACGGCCTTCGATCTGTTCCGGGGGCCGATCTATCAGGAGGGCACCGGTTCGGGGTTCGTGTGGGATGAGGAGGGGCACATCGTGACGAACAACCACGTGGTGGAGGGGGCGGAGCAGATCGAGGTGATCTTCGCCGACGGCACCACCGTCCCGGCCGCTCTGGTGGGCGCCGACGCCTACAACGACCTGGCCGTCTTACGGGTTCAGGTGCCGCCGGAGAAGCTGGTCCCGGTGACCCTGGGGGATTCCGCCTCCCTGCGGGTGGGGCAGTGGGTGATTGCCATCGGCAACCCCTTCGGGCTGGATCGCACGATGACCGTGGGGGTGATCAGCGCCCTGGGGCGCACCCTGGAGCTCTCGGATCGTCCCCTGGGCGAGGTGATCCAGACCGACGCGGCCATCAACCCGGGCAACTCCGGCGGCCCCCTGGTGGACCTGGAGGGGCGGGTGATCGGGATCAACACGGCCATTCGCTCCCCCAGCGGGGGATCCGTCGGCATTGGCTTCGCCGTCCCTGTGAACACCATCAAGCGGGTGGTCCCCGAGCTGATCGCCCGGGGCCGTTACCCGCACCCCTGGCTGGGGGCCTCGTTCTTCGAGGTAACGCCAGCCTTCGCCCAGGCGTTCAACCTCCCGGCCGATTACGGCCTGCTCACCGTCCGGGTGGTGCCGGGCGGGCCGGCGGACCGGGCGGGGTTGCGGGGGGCGACCCAGCGGGTGCGCACCCGCCTGGGGGATGTGTTCCTGGGCGGGGATCTGGTCACGGCCATCGACGGCCGGCCGCTGCGGAGGGTGGACGATTTGGTGATCTACCTGGAGAACTATAAGCGGGTGGGGGAGACGGTGACCCTCTCCGTCCTGCGGGACGGACAGCCCCTGACCCTCACCGTAACCCTGGGGGAGCGCCCCGCGGAATGAGCGCTTCCGGAAGGAGGTGGAGGCGACCATGGAGGTCCGGGCCTACGCGGTGGAGGTGGTCGACGAGGATGAGCCGCGCTACCGGATCGGAGCGGTGGCGGCGATGGTGCAGCTGCATCCGCAGACCATCCGGTATTACGAGTCCATCGGGCTGATCACCCCGCGCCGGCCCCGCGGCCGGACCCGCCTGTATTCCGAGCGGGATGTGGCCCGGCTGCGCCGCATCGTGGAGCTGACCCGTCTGGGGGTGAACCTGGCCGGGGTGGAGATCATCCTGCGCTTGCAGGAGCAGATCGAGGCCCTGCAGGCGGAGGTGGAGCGGCTCCGCGCCATGCTCGCCGCCTCCGTTCCACGGGATCCAGAAGAGCATCCGGGACCCTGAAACCTGTCCGCTGGCATCCTGAACCGTGAGGAGGAAGTGCCGTGCGCATCCTCAGCGACAACCGGCCGGTGGAGCTGGACGCCCCGCTTTCGGAGAACCTGGTGAAGGAAGAGACGCGCCGCTACGAGAACGGGCCGTATCGGTCCCTGACCCGTTATCTCTGGTTCCAAACGCGGGAGCGGCGGGCCATCCTCCGCCTGACCGACCTCGTCCGCCGGGCCGTGCGGGAAAGTGGGGTTCGGGAGGGCTTCGCTCTGGTGAGCGCCATGCACATCACCGCCGCCGTGTATGTCAACGATCACGAAGAGGGCATCATGCAGGACATGATGGAGCTCCTGGACCGCCTGGCTCCCTTCCGGCCCGACTACCGGCATCACCGCACCGGCGAGGATAACGCCGACGCCCATCTCAAGAGCCTGCTCCTGCATCACGAGGTGATCATCCCGGTCACCGATGGGGACCTGGACCTGGGGCCTTGGCAGGAGATCTTCTACGCGGAGTTCGACGGCCAGCGCCGCAAACGGGTCCTGGTGAAGGTGGTGGGGGTGGCTTGAAGCCTCCTCGGGGGAGGAAGCTGGTGGAGCGGTCCCCGCTCATCCCGCGCCTCCGGCTTGCAGGGCTGCTGGCCCTTTACCTGGCGCTGGCCCTCTGGCATAGCGTCGTCAATCCGCTCTTTGAGTCCTCGGACGAGAGATTCCATATCGGCGTTGTGGTCCACCTGGTGCGGACCGGGAGCCTCCCGGTCCAGGTCCCGGGCCGGGAGACCCTCTGGCAGCAGGAGGGGAGCCAGCCGCCGCTCTACTATATGTTGCTGGCGGCCCTCACCCGCGGCCTGGGCCTCCCCCTCGATGATTTTGAGATCCTTTACCATCCGAACCCCCATGCGGCACCCGGCGATGCTTCCCGGGTCGCCAATCGCAACCTGGCTCTCCACGGCCCGATGGAATCCTTCCCCTGGCGGGGAGCAACCCTCACCCTCCACCTCTGGCGTGCGGTTTCTGTCCTGCTAAGCGCCTTGACCGTCTTCGCCACCGTGCAGGCGATCGCCATTCTCTTTCCGGGGCATCCCTCCCTCGCCCTGGGGGCCGGCCTCCTGATCGCCCTCAACCCGATGTTTCTGTTCATCAGCGGCTCGATCAACAACGACAATCTGGTCAACGCGATGGTCGCCCTGACGTTGTGGCTCCTGGCCCTCCGCCTCCGCGGCGGCTTCGCCGTGTGGCGCGTCGTGGGGCTTGGGCTCGCCCTGGGGGCAGCGGCCCTGGCCAAGCTCAGCGGTCTCGTCCTCTGGCCGCTCACGGCGGTTTTCCTGCTGGGCATCGCCACGCGGGAGCGCCGGTGGGCCCGGGGGCTGTGGGAGATCGCTGGGGCGTTCGGCATTGCCCTCTCCCTCTGCGCATGGTGGTTCATACGTAACATGATCCTCTATCGCGATCCCACCGGCCTCTCGGTGATGCTGGACATCGCCGGGCGGCGGTCGGCCACATGGGCGGATCTGGCGGGGGAGTTTGAGGGTTTCCGCTACTCGTTCTGGGGGGTCTTCGGCGGGATGAATGTGCTGATGCCCGCCTGGGCCTACGAGGCCCTCGACTTAGGGACAGCCCTGGCGATCCTTGGTCTGGCCCTCCGGGTCGGGTGCGCGGCCCGGGAGGCGCGCCGCGCGCGTCGCTGGGAGGAGCCGTGGGCTATCGGGTTGTGGCTGCTGGCTTATGGGATCCTGTTGTTCGGGGCCTTCCTGCGCTGGACCTCCCAGACGATGGCCTCGCAGGGACGGTTGATGTTCCCCGCCATCGGACCCATCGCCTTGGCCCTCTGGGCGGGCTGGGAGGAGATCGCGGTGAGGATCGGCCGTGGCCACCGATGGTGGATCCCCCTCCCCGCGGCCTTCCTGGGATCCCTGGCGCTGTGGGCGCCCCTCCTGTGGATCGCCCCCGCCTATCGTCCCCCGGATTTCCCGATCCCGCGGGTTCCTCCGCAACCCCTGGAGGCCGCGTTCGGGGATGTTTTCCGTGTGTGGGGATATGATCTTCGCCCTGCTGAGCTGAGGCCCGGCGGAACGTTGGAGCTCACCCTTTATCTGGAAACGCTGCAAGCTCCGACTCGCGATTGGAGCCTCTTCGTCCATCTCGTGGATGATCTGGACATCATCCTGACGCAGGAGGATCGCTATCCCCGTCAGGGGCTGGTGCGGGCAACGGCCTTGCGGCCGGGGGAGCGCTGGGCGGAGCTGGTGCGCCTGAGGGTGCCGGATGCCGTCGTCGCCCCCGCCCGGCTTTCGTTCGTAGTGGGCTTTTATGACCGACGCACGTGGGAGCGTCTGCCCGCCCGGGGCCCCAACGGCGTCCCATTGGGGGATCATGTTCGGTTTGGAGACTTGGTCCTCCGGCCTCGGCCCGGGGAGTATCCGAATCCGGTCTCCTATCGGTTCGGCGGGCGGATCGAGCTGGTGGGATTCGAGATCGCCCCCCGGCGGGTGCGGCCCGGAGAGTCTCTGCGGCTTGTTCTCTACTGGCAGGCCCTTGGCCCCGTGGAGCAGGACTACACGGTCTTCACCCACATTCTGGAGCCTCCACAAACCCTCTGGGGACAGGAGGACCGCCCGCCGGATCCGCCGACCTCCCGATGGCAGGTAGGGGTCGTGTATCGGGAATCTTACACCCTGCGGGTGAAGCCCGAGACGCCTCCGGGTTTCTATGAGATCGAGGTTGGCCTCTACCGCCCCGAGACCGGCGAGCGACTGCGCCTCCCTGACGGCCGTGACTTCGTGCTCCTCAGCCGCATCCGAGTGGAGCCTTGAGGAAGACCCCTGGCAGCCATGCTGGCGAGATCCCTATGCTTGAATCAAACATTCCGGGGTCGGCATCCTGGCTGAAGGAGGGTCAGGGAGCATGCGTGACGCGCCGCGCCTCACATGGACGGAAAGGGGAGCGCTGGCCTTGCTTTTAGGCGTTTTCCTGATCCTGGGGATCTACTATGCCCTGGACAACCCATTATGCAAGCCGGATGAAGCCTATCATTATGCTTATGCGTTTCATCTCCGTTCCGGCCACGGGCTCCCTGTGATTCGGGTGATCCCTGGGCGGACCCAGTTCACCCCGGTGGAGATGGAGGCTCATCAGCCGCCTCTCTACTATGCCGGGGTCGCAGGGATCGCCGCACTCTTGAACATGCAGGAGCGCATTATCCCATCCGTAAATCCCTACCTATTAGGCACTCTGGAAGGCAATCGTTGCTTGACGACTCCGCTCTATTCCACCTTTCCCGAGAGCCCCATCTTTTTCACCGGGCGATTGGTATCCTTGGTTTGCGGGGCCATGGCGTTGCTTTTCGCTTATCTGCTGTGTCGGGCGTTCTTGCCATGGCCTGTGGCCCTCTTAAGCGCTGCCTTCATGGGATTCAACCCTCAGTATCTCTTCATCGCCACCTCGTTCAGCAATGACATGCCAGTGACCGCCCTGGTCCACCTGGGTCTATGGCGGCTTGGCCGGGCGATTCAAATCGGCCTTGATCGGAGGCAGGCCTTCGTCCTGGGTGGGATCGTCGCCGGGGCAACCCTCACGAAGCTGACCGGCTTGGGACTGCTGATCCCCCTGGGAGGGATCGCCTTTTGGCAGGCATGGCGAACCCGCCGTGGGCAACCCTTGCTGGATGCAGGTCTGGCTGCCTTGGTCGTGGCCGTCGGGGGATCCTGGTGGTTCTGGAGGAACTGGCGCCTTTACGGGAACCCTTTCGCCACCCATCTCCTGACGATATTGCTCGGACGGCGTTCGTCTCCATGGACGCTGGAAGATCTTCGGGACTTCCTTGTATATGTGTGGAGATCCTACTGGCTTGCCTTCAGCCCCGGGGATCTCCTGTTCGCAGAGCCCCCGGTGTATGGAGGGATCGGCCTGATTTGCCTCTTAGCCCTCTTCGGCTTGCTCAAGGCCCTCCATCGGAACCGATCCATCCGCCTTCTGTTTGCGCTGGTGTGGGGATGGTTTTTGCTGGTTTTTGCTTCCTTTCTGATTCTGACCCGAAGCACGCCGATTTTCATCGGCGGGGGACGATTGCTCTTCCCTGCGGCCATCGCCCTCGGGGCCACGCTGGCCGTCGGCCTCACGGAGCTGTTCCGTCGCTTCCCTTTTGTGCCGGCTGGTTTCGCCGTCCTTCTGGCCGTTTACGCCGCGTCAGCCCCGATCCGTTACATCCATCCGGCCTATCCCAGGCCTCACCTGGTCCGGACGCTGGAGCATCCTCCGACACATCCGTCAGGGATCTCCTTTGGAGATGGATATTTCGAGCTGATCGGCTATGACTTACAGCTCACTCAGATCGCTGGCCGCCCGGCCCTCGCTATTACTTATTACTGGCGCACCCTTCGGGAAACCTCCCGCAGCTTCAGCGTCTTCATCCACCTTCAGACCCGGCGTGATGGACATCTTGTCCTGCTAACCCAGGTGGACACATATCCCGGATATGGGGCCCATCCGACATCCGCGTGGCGCCGGGACTGGATCTTCATCGATCGCTTGGCCCTCCCGCTTCCCCCACCCGAGAGCGTTTTCTCGGGAACGGTGGTGACCGGATTGTACGATCTGCCGACGATGGAGCGGCTTCCCGCTTATGATCGGGACGGGCGCAGGTTCCCCGCCGACGCAGTCCCCCTGGCCGACCTGTGGGTGGACGCCGCCGGCGCTCTGCATCTCTCAGCGCCAGCGGATGCGGGGGGCCAAAGGTAGGGGAAGGGATGGCTCCGAGTGCCATCATCGGATTAAAATCGAAAGGCTAAACAAGGAGGTGAAACCAGGAGCGCGCAAATGCACCTTGGGGTTTGCTTGCCGAACTACGGGCGGGCCTCCTCGCCGGAGGCCCTCCGCCAGGTCGCGCGGGCCGCCGAGGACCTGGGCTTCGATTCGATCTGGACCACGGACCACGTCCTGGTCCCGGAGGCCTATGATGAGCCCTACGGCCGTATCTTCGAGACCTGGACGACCCTGGCCTACATCGCCGGGCAGACCCGACGCGTCCGGCTGGGGACCTCCATTCTGCTGCTGGGGCTGCGCAACCCGGTGCTGGTGGCCAAGCAGGCGGCCACGCTGGATCAGCTCTCCGGCGGCCGGTTGATCCTGGGCATCGGGGCAGGCTGGCTGGCCCGGGAGTTCGAGAACCTGGGCGTCTCCTTCCGGCGCCGCATCCGCTTCCTGGAGGAGGGCATCCCACTGATGCGAACCCTGTGGGCCAGCCCGCGCCCGCGCTTCCACGGCCGTTTCTTCCGCATCGAAGACGCCGTCTTCGAGCCGCTGCCGGTCCAGCCCGGCGGGCCGCCCATCTGGATCGGCGGCAACACCGAGGCTGCGGTGCGGCGGGCCGCCCGGCTGGGGGACGCATGGCACCCCGTGGGCCTGGACCCGGAGACCCTGCGGGAGCGGATCGCCCGGCTGCGGGAGTGGGCCGGTGGGCGCTCCATTCCCGTGATCTGCCGCATGTATGTGGCGCTGGATTCCACTCTTCCACCGATTTACACCTCACCTACCGGCGAGCGGCGGATGCGGCTGACCGGATCCTCCGAACAGGTGCTGGAGGGGTTGCAGGCCCTCCGGGCGGCCGGAGCAGAAGGGGTGATCCTCACCTTCGAGGCTCCTGCGCTGGAAGCCCAGATCGAACAAATGCGACGCATCGCGGCCCTCCGCCCGCACCTGGGCTGAGGCGCCGCGGGAGGTCATGAGGACAGATCCGCGGAGATCGGAGATGTGGGGAACCGAACTGGGGGGAGGGCTCCGGCTGCGCCTGCTGGAGCGCCACCACGCGGAAACCCTGTTCGCCCTGACCGATCGCAACCGGGACCATCTGCGCCCCTGGCTGCCCTGGGTGGACGGGGTGCGGTCAGTCGCGGATAGCCTGGCCTTCATCGAGGACGCTCTGGGACGGTTCGCCCGGGGAACCGGATATGAGCTGGGGATCTGGGAGGGGGAGGAGCTGGTTGGCGTGGTGGGCGTGCGTGGCATCCATTCCCCCACCGATTTCACGGCGGACACCTCCATCGGCTACTGGCTGGACGCCGGCCATCAGGGCCGGGGGATCATGACCCGGGCGGTGACGGCGGTGCTGGACGATCTGTTCCTCACCCGCCGTCTGCACCGTGTGGAGATCCGAGTGGCCCCAGAGAACCATCGCAGCCGCGCGATTCCAGAACGCCTGGGCTTCCGGATGGAGGGGCGGCTTCGTGAAGTCGCCCGCTATGGGGAAGGATGGGGAGATCTCCTCATCTACGCGATCCTGGATCGGGAATGGCAGACGGCCCGCGAAAGGGTGAGGGAACAGTTCTTCCGAGGGGAGAAGGTGGGGCCAGACGCCTCCCCCGGATCCCCCTTATGACGAGGCAAGGGCGAAGATGGAAACGCGAGCGCCATCGTGGCTCCCGATCCCGATCACGGTGAGCCTGGTGATCCTGGGATGGGTGATCGCCCGGATGACCCCTCCCGAGGGGCCGGAGATCGCGGTGCGGATCCTGGGCTCTCCGCTGGGGTTGCGGTGGACCCCGGCCCTGGGGATCGGGCTGTTCAGCGCTGCCCTGGCAGCGGCCGGGACGGAGTCCTTCCTGAGGTCCCATCCCCGCTTTCAGGAGGAGAGCTGGGGGCGCCAGCTCAGCCGCTTGATCACGCCGGCGGGGGTGGCGCTGGGCGGGATGCTCTTCACCCTGGGGTTCCCGGTCAGCCCGATCTGGTGGATCGGGCTGGGGCTCGGGGGAATGGCCCTCGCGGTCGCCATGCTCGGGGAGCGTTACCGGCTGGAGACCCGCGGGATCCCCGCCCTGGCGACCCCGCTTCTGGTTCAGGCCCTGGGCTACCTGATCGCCCTGGCGGCCATCGTGGGGGTCTTCCAGAGCGGATGGCGAACCCTCTCCCATATGATCCTCGGGGGGCTCATCGCGGCCGGCCTCGCCGCCACCCGCCTGGTGGAGGCCGAAGTCCCGGAGCGCCGGCGGTGGCTCTATGTCGCCCTGATCGGGTGGAGCATGGCGGCGGTGGCCGCGGCCTTTCGTTACTGGACTCTCTCCCCGGTCACCCTGGGGCTCTGGTGGCTGATCATGCTCTACGAGCTGGTCGAGATGAGCCTCTGGCATCTGCAGGGGCGTGCCCTCTCGCCGCGGGTGGCCGTGGAGTTCGGCAGCCTGGGCTTTCTGGTGGCCCTGCTGGCCCGCTGGCTGGCCGGATGACCGCTCCGGGCCGCGGCCGGCGGGAAGGCGGCGACCCCGCCCTTACGTATAGAACGCGGCGTGGATGCGGCGGACGGCCTCCTCCGCGTCGCTCTCCGCGACCACCAGAGAGAGGTTGTATTCGGAGGAGCCCTGGGCGATGGAGAGAACGTTGATGCGCCCGGCGCCCAGGGCGCTGAAGACCCGCGCGGCGATCCCCGGCGTCGCCCGCAGGCCGGCGCCCACCACGGCGATGATGGCCACCCGATCCATCGCCCAGATATCCTCGATGTCCCGCCGGGCCATCTCCCGCTCGAAGGCCGACCGCAGCGCCCTCACCACCCGGGCGGCGGCCGGGGAAGGGATCACGAAGCAGATGTTCTGCTCCGAGGAGGACTGGGAGATCATCAGGATGCTCACCCCCAGCTCGGCCACGGCCGCGAAGGCCCGGGCGGCCACCCCCGGCACGCCCAGCATCCCCCGCCCTTCCACCGTGATCAGGCTCATGTTCTTGATCAGGGTGACCGCCTTCACCTGGCCGTTGCCCCGGGGCTCCGGGACGATCCAGGTGCCGGGGTGTTGGGGATGGAAGGTGTTCAGGATCCGCACCGGGATGCGACGGTCGATGCAAGGGAGGAGGGTGCGCGGGTGGAGGACCTTTGCGCCGAAATAGGCCATCTCGGCCGCTTCGATGTAGGAAAGCTCCGGGATGGTGCGGGCCTCAGGGACGATCTTGGGGTCCGCGCTCATCACCCCATTCACATCCGTCCAGATCCACACGGATTCCGCGTCCAGGGCGTAGCCCAGGATCGTTGCGGAGAAGTCGGAGCCGCCGCGGCCCAGGGTGGTGGGGCGGCCCTCCGGGGTGGCGCCGATGAAGCCGGTCACCACCGGGACGACCCCGGCCTCCACCAGAGGGAGGAGGGCCGCTCGCGCGCGGGCTCGCGTCTCTTCCAGGTTGGGGGAGGCTTCCCCGAAATGATCGTCGGTGATCAAGAAGGCATCCGCGTCCACTGCGCGGGCGGGGATGCCCCGGGCCCGCAGGACCGCCGCCAGCATGCGGGCGCTCCAGCGCTCCCCCATCCCCGCCAGCAAATCGGCGATAGAGGGGGAAAGCTCCCGGAGGGCCGCCACCGCCTGCGCCAGCTGCTCCGCCCGGCCGAACCCCTGTTCCAGCTCCTCGCAGAGGGCCCGGGCTTCCTCCTCCGGCAACTCCAGCTCATCCACAGCCTCCCGATGGCGCTCCCGGAGGTCCGCCAGGGTCTGCCTCCACTCCGGGTTCCCTTCCCGAGCCTGCTGGCTCATCCGGATGAGGGCGTCGGTTACCCCGGCCATGGCGGAGACCACCACGACCAGCTGGGGGTGAGCGGCCCGTTGGCCCGCGATCAGGTCGGCCACGTGGCGCAGGCGCGCCGCATCGCCCACCGAAGTCCCACCGAACTTCATCACCCGCATGGTCGCCTCCTCGGTGAAGGGTAGGGGGCCGCTCCCGTTGCGCCCCGAGAAAAAGCAACCCCCCGGCCTGCCTTCGGGCCGGGGGGTTAGGATGTGCGTCGACGTTGAGGTCAGCCGTTCATCCTGCGAAAGCCCGGACATCCCCCCGGCCGCCCGGAAGACCGGTGGTCATCATCCCGGTCATGGTCATCGCCATCGAGGGGATGCCCATCTGCTTCGGCATCGCGTCGCTCCTCCCGTGAGCCTGCGGGGTTGTCTTTTATTGTATGCGCATCGCTCGATCTGTCAACCCGGACGGGAACGAGAGCCCGGCGCGGCTCTTTCCCATGGCGACCATGCTCTCCCGTTCGGCGATCTTGTAAGCGAGGGCCAGCTCCCGCACAACTTCCTCGGAACGAGGCTTCACCAGCTGAGCGCGCACAACCGCAAGATCTTCCTCGGTGATCGGGATGATCTCTCCCTCCATTTCGTAAACCACTACAGGGCGGGAGAGGAGCTCGGCGATCCGACCCAGCTCCGCATGGGACGTCAAGACGGGCCGCAACCTTGGGGGAGGGCCTTCTCTTTTCAACCCAATCGTGGCCCGCTACGTAGACTGCAGCTCCTTCACCCTGGCCCACGTCGCCTATGGGCCTGACCATGGGGCTCCTCGAGGCGCGCCGCCCGGCGCTCTGGGGGATCCCACGGATCCGATCCGTCAGGGTGGGTGGGTTTCTTCCGAAAATGCATGCGGCCCGGTCTCGGTCTGGGGTCCGAGCCGGGCCGCAGCAGGAAAGGAGGGGCCAGGGCAAGCGAACGCCAGTGGAGTGGGCGGCGATGGCGCTGCTTGCGCCTTCATCATCCTCGATCTTCCTTCCCCAAAGTAGTGACAAATGTCACAATTTTTCTGTGAGGGGGATCATCCGAATCCGGCCGGTGGGGCGGGGAGTTTCTCGAGGATGGCCCCGAAAGCCCCGTCCATGTGGTGGACATGGGGGAGGACCCGGTAGAAGCCCTCGGCGTCCACGAAGGGGCTGGGGACCTTCCCCTGGGCGGAGAGGAGGCGGAACTCCGGATGATCCCGCAGGAAGGCGCGGATTTGTTCTTCGTTCTCCTCCGGCTCCAGGGAGCAGGTGCTGTAGACGATGCGCCCGCCGGGGCGGAGCATCCGGGCGGCCGACTCCAGCAGGGCTCGCTGCACCGCCACCAGTCCGATGAGGTCCGACTCCTGTTTGTGCCATCGCGCGTCGCTGCGCCGGGCCAGCACGCCGGTCCCCAGACATGGGGCGTCGATCAGGATGCGGTCCGCCCATTCCGGGAGGAAGGGCCTCCGTCCGTCCGCCTGGACCACCCGGATGATGGTGAACCCCATCCGGAGGGCGTGCTCCCGCAGCCGCCGCAGACGGCCGAAGTGGGCGTCCGCCGCGATCAGCCAACCGTGATCCCCCATGCCTTCCGCGATGGCCGTGGTCTTCCCCCCAGGGGCCGCGCAGAGGTCCAGGACCCGCAGGCCGGGTCGCAGGTCCATCAGGTAGGGCACCATGGCCGCCGACTCATCCTGGGCGATGACCTTGCCCTCCTGATAAGGGGGCCACGTTGTGAGATCGAGCCCGCCTTCCACCAGAACGATGTAGGGGTGATAGGCTCCCGGCCGGGCCCGCAGGCCCCGCGCCTCCAGGTCGGCGAGGATCTCCTCGCGGGTGGCCCGCAGGCGGTTGACCCGCAGGCTCAACGGCCGCGGGGTGTTGTGGAAGCGACAGAGGGCGCGCGCGCCCTCCACCCCGTAGCGGGCGATCCACCGGCGCACCAGCCATTCCGGATACGAGTAGCGCACCGCCAGGTGAGCCACCGGATCCTCCGCTAGGGAAGGGAAGGGAGCGGGAGGCCGTCCCTGCTCCAGCCGCGCGGAGATGCGACGCAGCACGGCGTTCACCAGGGCGGCGGCCCCCTCCCCGGCCAGGGCCCGGGTCACCTCCACCGTCTCGTGGACCGCCGCCCAGCGCGGGATGCGATCCAGGAACATCAGCTGATACAGGCCCATCCGCAGGGCGTTCCGCGTCCAGGGGTCCAGCCGCTCCAGGCCGCCTCGCACATAGCGGGCCAGCACCCAGTCCAGGGTCTTCCGCCAGATCGTCACGCCGTCCACCAGGGTGGTGAGGAGATCCTGATCCCGGGGGGAGAGCGCCACCTCCCGGCGGAGCGCCTGGAGCACGTAATCGGCGTAGGCGGCCCGCGTCTCGATGCGATGGAGGGCCCGCAGGGCGTGATACCGAGCCGGCGATCGGATGGGCGTTTTCGAGGGCACCCCTCGACCTCCGGGATCCGGGTTAATCCGCCCGCACTTCGGTCGCGAAGGCCCCTCGCGCGCCGGCGGCACGGAGGGCGCGGGTGACAACCTCCACATCTTCCGGACGCACCAGGGCGATCACGTTCCCACCTCGTCCCCCGCCGGTGAGCTTGGCCCCCAGCGCCCCCGCCATCCGGGCGGCTTCGACCAGATGATCCAGAAGGGGCGAGGAGACGCCCAGCTCCTGCAGGATCCGATGGTTGGCGTCCAGGAGGGGCCCCAGGGCTTCGATGGCCCCGGCCTGCAGGCATGCCTCCGCCTCCTGAACCAAATCCGCGATGGCGTCGAACAGGGCCTCGTAGCGGGCCGGTTCCCGCTCCCAGCCCGCGCGGACCGCGGCCACGGTCTCCCGGGTGGGGCTGGGGACCCCGGAATCGGCGATCACCAGGGTGAACGGGCGGGCGATCCGCAGAAGCACGGGAGGCCGGCCCCGAACGAAGCGGATGGGGCGCTCGTAGGCGATGACCGTGTTGTCGATCCCGCTGGGGGTGCCGTGGTGCAGTTTCTCGATCTCGTAGACCAGGGCGGACACGATCTCCGGCTCCGGTGTCCGGTCGGCCCAGCGGAAAAGGGCCCGCACCAGCGCGGCGGAGGCCGCCGCGCTGCTGCCGAGCCCCCCGGCGACGGGGAGCTCGGAGCGCAGGACAAGCCGGAGGTCTGGCTCCGGGAGCCCGAGATGCTCCAGAGCCAGACGAACCGTCCGGGCCAGGGGGTGATCCGGCGCCTCGGAGAGCCGGAGCCTTTCCCCGGTGTCCGGCGCTTCGATCCAGCAGCCGGCCCCAGGTGGAAGGGGCTCCGCCCGCGCCCGGGCCCGCAACCCGCACACCGGGGCGGCGAGGGCGGGCCGGCCGTAGACCACCGCATGCTCCCCCAGCAGGATCACCTTGCCGCAGGCGGAAGCTTCCACCGGAAGGCGGGTCTCTGCCATCATGGCCCGGCAACCCTTTCTGCAGCGAGGAAATACTCGGTCCATCGATCGCGGATGCGGAAGACCCTGAACCCCAGGCTTTGCAAAAAGCGCTCCACGGATCCGGACTTGCCATGTCGGGCCAGATATTCCGCGTGAACCTCACAGATCATGGCGTGCACGTGACGACGCAGGGTCTCCCGCATCCCCCACAGCACATGAAGCTCATGGCCCTCCACATCGATCTTGACGATGTCCGGCGCCGGGATCCCGGAAGCCACGAGGCTGTCCCCCGGGACCGTTCGAACGTTCAGGGCGGATCGAGGGCCGGCGGTGATGTGCCCCATCATGAACGATCGCTGCCCGCCCCGGACATCGAAGGAGGCCATGCCATGTCGATCGGAGAGTGCCAGCGTCATAACCTGGATGTGATCTTCGCACCGGTTAAGTCGGGCGTTCTCCCGGATCCGTTGGGCATTGGGCCCGTATGGTTCGAAGGCGATGACCTTGCCACCGAGGCGGGCGGCGAGCATGGCATAAAGGCCGTGATAGGCTCCCACATCCCAGAACACATCTCCTTCATGCAGGCGGCTCGCCAGATATCGCAGGCATTCGTTCTCGGTTTGAAAGGTCTGGATCAGATGGAGGGCCTCCGCGTAGGATTGAATATGGAAGAGGAGAGCGACTTTGCCAATCCTCAAGCGTTGCTGTCCGCGGATTGCGGCGAGCATGGAGATTGCTCTTCGATAGGGGAACCAGAAGGCCTCCCGGGCGAAGCCGCGAAACCCTTCCTTCTGGAAAACCTCTCGTGCTTTTGTGAGTTTGTCCCCCATCCGGTCCTTTCCCAGATCGCGCATTGCCCGCTGGGTCTTTCGCCGACGCGAAAATGCTTTCTGGCCGGCGCAGGCCGGCCGCTGGCTGAAGGCCTCTGGAGGTCGAATTCATTCGACCCTCACGCCGGCCGGTGGCCGAAGGCCTGTCCGGTCGAATTCATCCGACACCTTCAACCCGCCGCGCCAGGATCCCGGTGAAGCCGGCCTTCGGGTAAAAGCCCGGGCGGGCCTCTTCCTCCCGGATCTCCGGAGCATCCGGAGCCTGGAAGAGAGTGGAGCGATATTCAACCACCCGAAACCCTGCCTGCTCCAGCCATGCTTCCAGCTCCTGGCGGGAGTAGAACCGCGCGATGGAATAAAAGGGATGTCCCTGGCGGCCTTTCTCTTGATAGTGGGCCGCCCACGGGCTCTCCGCCAGGATCATCCCCAGCACCAGCCCTCCGTCCGCCCGCAGCACCCGATGAGCTTCCCGCAAAACCCCGAGGGGATCCTCCACAAAGCACAGGGTGACCACCAGGAGGACTCCGCCGAAGGCGTTGTCACGGAATGGAAGCCGTTCCCCTACGGCCTGAGCCACCCGGATCCCCCGGGCAGCCGCCATCCGGAGCGGCTCTCGCGCGGGATCGATCCCAAAACCGACGCCGAGGGCCTGAGCGAAGCGCCCGGATCCCACGCCGATCTCCAGATAGGGGGGCGGGCAGCGGGTCAGCAGAGGGGCCAACGCCCGCACCTCCGAGCGGTAGGCTCCCCGGCCCACCGGCCCTTCATACCAGGCATCGTAACGGGCTGCGTAGCGTTCGAACACTGAAGCGCGCGCCATCGCGAAGTTCTCCGTTCGTTATGCCTCCAGCGCTCGGGCGATGCGGGCGGCGATGCGGGCGTTTTCGATCAGCAGCGCCCGGTTCAGGGCCACGCTCTCCCCGCCCGTCCGTTCGGCCACCCGGGCCAGCAGGAAGGGCGTGAGGGCCCATCCCTGCACGCCCGCCCGCTCCGCCTCGGCCATCGCCTCCTCCAAGATGGTCTCCAGACGCTCCCTCGGGAGGGCGAAGTCCGCCGGGGGCGGGACCGTCACCAGGATCCCCTTGCCCCCCAGGGTCCAGTGGACCCGGGCGATGGCGGCGGCTTCCTCCGCCGAGTCCACCCGGGCGTCCACCGGCAGCCCGCTGGAGGCGCTGTAGAAAGCGGGCATAGTTTCCATCCCCCACCCCAGGATCGGGATCCCATGCGTTTCCAGCCACTCCCGCGTCGCCCGCAGATCCAGGATGGCCTTGGGGCCGGCGCAGACCACCAGCACCGGCTCGGTGGCCAGGGTGGGCAGGTCATTGGAGACATCGAAGGGGGCGCCCCGATGCACCCCGCCGATCCCACCCGTGGCCACCACGCGGATCCCCGCGCGGGCGGCGGCCCAGACGGTGGTCGCCACCGTGGTGGCGCCGATCTGGCGACGTGCCAGGGCGATCGGGAGATCGCGCCGGCTCACCTTCCGGACGCCCTCATCTCCCGCGAATCGCTCCAGCTCAGCCGGCGTCAGGCCAACGACGATCTGTCCATCCAGGAGCCCGATGGTCGCCGGGACCACTCCCTCAGCGCGGATGGTTTCCTCCATCTCATGGGCGACCTGGAGGTTGGCCGGTCGGGGAAGGCCGAAGGCGACCACCACCGTCTCCAGGGCAACGATCGGCTGGCGGCGCGCCCGGGCTTCCTTCACGTGGGGGCCGAAGCGGAAATAGGCGTTCTTAGTGGAAAAACCCATCGCCCCAAACTCAAAATCAACTGCCGATCCAGGCGTGGACATCCCTCGCCTCCAGGAGCTGGTTCCCGAAACCTGCAACCCGAACGGGGAAGGGGCGGCAAACAGCGGCCAGCCGGCTATAAGCGGGATGATCGTGCTTCCAGCTCCGCGACGATGACCTCCGGCGTTTTATAGGGAATTACATTCTCGATCGCCCGGAAATGATCATCGTAGGCCACGATCGCCGTGCAGCCTGCGATGTGGGCGGCAATCGCATGAGGAAGATCCGTCGGATCTCTCAGCGCTGCGAAGAGCCTGGCCCGGAGCAACTTCTCCTCGCGGCGAGGGATCGGCACATAAAGCAAGCGGGTGCTCAAAAGCGTGAGGAAGGCCTGACGGGCAAATTCGCTGCCTGCTTCCCAGTTTGGCTCCGTGCGGGTGATCGCGATGACCAGTAGCTCATGGAGCGCATAGAAAGAAGTTGCTGCTTTAACCGCACCCTGGTTGATGAGCTGGAATAACTTCGAAACCGCCTCAAATCGTGTGGGCTCCAGCTTCCGGGCCAGCGTGAAGACCAGCAGCACAGAGGTATCCAGATAGATCACCGGGTCCTCTCCGTCGAAGCGGGTGTTCCAGTTTCCACTGCGGGAGGCAACAAGAGAATCTTCAACAACTCCTGGGATAGCAGCAAAGCCAGAGGCACAATGGCCTCAGAGAAAATGCGCTCAGCGCTTTCCTTGCGTCCTTCATGAAGGATCTCATCGAACGATTTTCCTTTCAGATATTCGGAGAAATCTTCGAGCGTCATAATTCACCTCCGGTTTCGATAGCCGGGCCGGGTCCCTGCCTGCGCGGCGTTTCGGCCATGGCGTATGCCGTTGGCCGATGCTCAGGGGGGAGAGCTCCCTTCCCTATTTTCCCGAATTTCCACTTTAGCATAAAGCCCCGGGTTCCACCAGGGGTTGGAGGATTTTGCTAACGATCGAGAGGTTGGCCGGTCGGGGAAGGCCGAAGGCGACCACCACCGTCTCCAAGGCGACGATCGGCTGGCGGCGCGCCCGGGCTTCCTTCACGTGGGGGCCGAAGCGGAAATAGGCGTTCATCCGGGGGAACCTCCTTCCACCCGCACGGGGACCTCTCCGTCGATCCACTGCACGGTGAGCGGCTCGCCGGGCTGGACCTGATCCGCCCGGGTGACCAGGCGGCCATCGGCCCGGCGGACCAGGGCGTAGCCTCGGGCCAGGACGGCGTGGGGGTTCAGCGCCTCCAGTCGGGCCTGGTGGTAGCCCCACCGGGCTTCCGCTTGCAGGATCTGCTGATCGATCGCGCTCCTCAGCCGGGTCTGCAGCCGGTGCAGGCGCTCCAGACGAGCGTGCAGCTCCCGCTCGGGCGCGTGGGCCTGCAGGCGCGCGCGCAGGGTCGTCAGGGCCTGCCCCGCCCGCTCCAGGCGGGCGCGTATCGCCTGCTCCAGGCGATCCCGCCATCCGGCGATCTGAGCGGCCACCGCGTCCCGATCCGGGGTGGCCAGCTCTGCTGCCGCGGAGGGTGTGGGCGCGTGCACATCAGCAGCGGCATCCGTCAGAGTGAGATCGATGGCATGGCCGACGCCCGAGACCACCGGGAACGGCGAGGACGCCACGGCCCGAACCACCCGCTCGTCGTTGAAAGCCCACAGCTCCTCATTGGACCCTCCACCCCGTGCGATGATAGCCAGATCCACCCCTGCCACCATCCAGAGGGTCTCCAACGCTGTGGCGATCGAAAGGGGAGCATCATCTCCCTGGACAACCGTAGGGGAGAGGATCACCTCCGCCAGGGGCCATCGTCGCCGGAGGATGTTCAGGATGTCCCGAAGAGCTGCTCCCGCCGGCGAGGTCACCACGCCGATCCGGCGGGGGAACGGAGGCAGCGTCCGCTTGCGGGTGGGGTCGAACAGCCCCTCCGCCTCCAGCCGACGCTTTAACGCCTCAAGGGCCAGGAATCGCTGGCCCAGGCCGATGGGAAGCCAGCGATCCACATATAGACGGCAATCCCCCCGATCCTCGTAGTAACCGATCCGCCCGCGCGCCACAATGGTCTGTCCGTTCGCCGGCAGATGGGCCATCCGGGCCGCCTGCGTCCGCCAGATGACACAGGTGATCTGGGCCCGCCCTTCTTTTAGTGAGAAGAAGATGTGGCCTGGCGCCGTAGGGCGGAGATCCCCCACTTCTCCCTCCACCCACAGATCCCCCCAGGCGAAGCGGGATTCGATCACTTCCTTCAGATGGGCGGCCAGCTGGGATACCGTGAGGTAAGTGATGGGAGCCTGTTCAAGTTCCTCCCACTCGCTCATGAAAACGCTCCAGCGGAAGGTCTGCGCCCCTTGTTCATCGCGTTTCCGTGACCTTCTGCAGGCCTCGCGGCCGGTCTGGATCCAGCCCTTTCCATCGGGCGAGGGAGACGGCGAACCACTGGCCGGGGATCACCGCCACCGCCGGGGAGAGCCACTCCGGGACGGGAGGCAACGGGATGCCGACGTCTGCATGGCGGAGCCGCTCCGGATCCTCGCTGCAGAGGGTGAGATGGGCCGCCCGTTCCCGCAACAGACGGGCCAGGTCCTGCATCTCCGCGTGGAAGGTGGGCCCTGGCGCGATCAAGAAGACCGGGAAGCCCGGCTCCACGAGGGCGATGGGCCCGTGGAGGAAATCTGCCGAGGAATACGGCTCCGCCACGATGTAGGTGAGCTCCTTGAGCTTGAGGGCGATCTCGAAGG
Source organism: Thermoflexus hugenholtzii JAD2 (assembly GCF_900187885.1). Lineage (NCBI taxonomy): Bacteria > Bacillati > Chloroflexota > Thermoflexia > Thermoflexales > Thermoflexaceae > Thermoflexus > Thermoflexus hugenholtzii. The sequence continues at coordinate 152,831 of NZ_FYEK01000022.1, forward strand.
CGGTGGCGTAGTTGAAGCCCCGGCCGATCACCACGCCGTGGGAGGCCCGCCACCAGGAGGCAGCGGCCTCGCGGGCGGGCCCCTTGCTCTCCAGGGCCCGGGCCATAGCTTCCGGCAGCCGGCGCAGCTCCTCCTGCATCGTTCGATCCCCCGTCCAGGCGGCGGTCAGCATGGCCAGGGCGACGAGCTGGGCCGTGTAGGTTTTGGTGGCGGCCACCGCCCGCTCCGCCCCTGCGCGCAGGGGCAGCACCGCGTGGGCCTCGGCCGCCAGCGGGGAACCTGGGTCGTTGGTGATGGCGAGGGTGAGGCCGCCCTGGCGGCGGGCCTCCCGGATCACCTCCACGATGTCCGGGGAGCGGCCGGATTGGGAGATGCCGATCACCCACGCGTGGTCCAGCCGGGGCGGACGTCGGTAGAAGGTGAACAGGGAGGGGGTGGCCAGGGCGGCGGGCAGCCCGGCGAACGCTCCGAGCAGATACTGACCGTAGCGGGCGGCGTTATCGGAGCTGCCCCGGGCGGCCAGCATCACGAGGGCCGGTTGAAAGCGCCGCGCCTCCGCCGCGATCCGCTCCGCCTCCGGCCATCCTTCCCGGAGCAGGCGGTCGGCCACTTCCGGTTGCTGGCGGATCTCCTCTTCCACCCACATCCGCTGGCGAACCTCCTGGGGAATCTCGCGAAACTCATAAAAGGCCTCGCCGTCCGACACAGCGAGGGGCTTCCACCTCTTGGATCTTTCCCCCGAGCCGATTATACTTCAGCCATCCTCAAGGTTTCGCGGGAAAGGCATGGCTCTCCTTTGATCCTGAGGTCCACCTTGCTCGGAGGAGGGAGACCGATGACAACGTGGAGTGCAGGACCACGTGGATTGTTCTTTGAGGACCTGGAGGTCGGGTGGAAAGTCCGCACCCCCGGCCGCACGGTCACCGAGGCGGACATCGTGGGGTTCGCCGGCCTCTCCGGGGATTACACGCCGCTGCACACCGACGCGGAATACGCCCGCGGCACCATGTTTGGGGAACGGATCGCCCACGGGCTGCTGGGGCTGGCTATCGCCTCCGGCCTGGCGACCCGCCTCGGCTTCCTGGAGGAGACGGTGGAGGCCTTCACCGGCCTGGAGTGGAAGTTCCGCGCTCCCATCCGCATCGGCGACACCCTCTACGCCGAGATTGAGGTGGCCCAGAAACGCCCCACGCCCGACGGCCGCGCGGGCTTCGTGGTCTTCAACGTCCAGGTCCGCAACCAGCGGGGCGAGGTGGTTCAGCGGGGCCAGTGGACCCTTCTGGTGCGCGCTCGGGGTGCCGGGGCGCCTCAGGCCTCTCCGGCGGCTTCCCCAGAGCGTCCTTCGGAAGGATGAAGCGAGGCGCCGGACCGCCTGATCCCCCATTTAGGGGGAGCGTCTCACCCGTTTGGGGGAAACAAACGCCTTGGCGGCCGCATTCTGTTACAAATTTTACAAGGGGGGCCTTGAAGGATATACTGGTAGGAAAAGACATCGCCGGCCTGGAAAGCTGGCGTTCCGCCCATCTGATCGGGGGAGGCGTGTGCCATGCCCAAACGGTTTGTCTCCTGGATGATCGGGGGGCCTCAGGGCAGCGGGATCAACGTGGCGGCGGAGACCCTGGCCAAGGCCTTCAGCCGAGGGGGCCTTCACGTTTTCGCCAACATCGAATACCACTCCAACATCATGGGCAAACATAGCTACTATCGGGTCCGCGTCTCGGAGGAGCCCGTCCATGCCCCGGTGGATGAGGTCCACCTGCTGGCGGCCCTCGATGAAGAGACCCTCTTTGGCGACCATCACCACAACCCCGAGTTCCCCACCCACCACGGCCATGTCCACGAGGTGGTCCCGGGCGGGGGGATCATTTACGACGCGGACCTGGGGGACATCCGAGAGCGGCTGGGGCGGGATGACCTGCGTCTGTATCCGGTGCCGTACTTCGAGATGATCCGCCGGGCGCTGGAGCCCTTCGGAAAGGCGGCGGAATACCGGCAGTATGACATCATGCGGAACACGGTGGCCCTGGGGGCGACCCTGGCCGTCCTGGATTACGATTTCGATCTGGTCGCGGAGGTCATCCGCGAACAGTTCAAGGGGCGCCGGGCTCGGCTGGCGGATCTCAACATCCAGGCGCTGCGGGTCACGTATGACTACGTGCATGAGCACTTCGGGAACGACTTCCCCTGGAAGGTGCGCCGGCGGGAGCGGCGGCCGGATCAGATCCTGATCCGCGGGGTGCAGGCGGTGGCCCTGGGCAAGCTCCAGGCGGGGCTGGGGGTGCAGACCTACTATCCCATCAGCCCGGCCACCGACGAGAGCACGTATCTGGAGGCGGTCCAGAGCCGCTACAACGTGGTGGTGATCCAGACGGAGGACGAGATCTCGGCGATCAACATGGCGGTCGGGGCGGCCCATGCGGGCGCCCGGGCCTCCACCTCCACCGCCGGGCCCGGGTTCGCCCTGATGCCGGAAGGCGTCGGGTTCGCCGCCATCACCGAGGCGCCGGGCCTGGTGGTGTTCCTCTACCAGCGCGGCGGCCCCAGCACCGGGCTGCCCACGCGCACGGAGCAGGCGGACCTGGGGTTCGCTCTGCACCCGGCCCACGGGGAGTTCCCTCACATCGTCATCGCCCCGGGGGACGTGGTGGAGGCCTTCTACGACAGCTTCGAGGCCTTCAACTGGGCGGACCGCTACCAGATGCCGGTGATCGTGCTGGTGGACAAATACCTCGCCAGCAGCTACATCACCGTCCCCCGCTTTAACACCCGGAACCTGGTCATCGACCGCGGGGTCCGCTATCGGCCCGATGGCCAGCGGGACGGCTACCTGCGCCACGCGGTGACCGAGAACGGGATCTCCCCATGGGTGGTCCCGGGGACGGAGGGGGTGGTGTTCTGGACGACCAGCGATGAGCACAACCCGAAGGGGCACATCTCTGAAGGGGTGATCCACCGGGTGGAGCAGATGGACAAGCGCATGCGCAAGCTGGAGCTGGCCGCCCGGGAGATCCCCGACAGCAAGAAGTTCACCCTGCACGGGCCGGAGGACGCCCAGGTCACGCTGGTGGGGTGGGGGACGACCAAGGGGGCGATCCTGGACGCCCTGGAGGAGCTGTCGGCCTTCAACGGGCTGACCTTCAACTTCCTTCAGATCCGGATGATGCGGCCCTTCCCGGCGGAGCCGGTAGGGGCGATCCTGCGGCGGGCCCGTCGGGTGATCCTCATCGAGAACAATTACTCCGGTCAGCTGGGGAACCTGATCCGGGAGATGACCGGCTTCCGGATCCCCCATCGGGTCCTGAAGTATGACGGCCGCCCCTTCACGGTGAACGAGGTCATCGAGGGGGTGCGCCGGGCGCTGCAGGACAACGAGGAGCGGATCGTGATGATCTCCAGCGAAGCCCGGGAGGTGATTCCATGGCCTACGCGGTGAAGGACTACAAGACCGAGGTCTGGGTGGACTGGTGCCCGGGGTGCGGGGACTTCGGGATCCTGAACGCCATCCACCAGGCCCTGGCGGCCCTGCAGCTGCCCCCGCATCGGGTGGCGGTCTTCTCCGGGATCGGCTGCTCCGGCAAGACGCCGCACTACATCGGGACCTATGGGGTGCACACGCTCCACGGGCGGGTGCTGCCGGTGGCCACCGGTTTCAAGCTGGCCCACCCGGAGATGACGGTGATCGCCGTGGGGGGCGACGGCGACGGCTATGGGATCGGGGCCGGGTATTTCCTGGCCGCCGGGCGGCGCAACGTGGACCTGACTTACATCGTCTACAACAACGGGGTTTACGGGTTGACCAAGGGCCAGGCTTCTCCGACCTTGCCCAAGGGCGTGCAGACCAAGTCGCTGCCTGAGCCCAACCTGATGGAGGCCCTCAACCCCATCGCCGTGGCCCTGGGGGCGGGTTACACCTTCATCGCCCGCGGCTACGCCTATGATGTGCGGCACCTGCGGGACCTGATCGTGGCCGCCATCCAGCACCGGGGCACCGCCCTCATCGACGTCCTCCAGCCCTGCCCGACCTACAACAACATCTACACGCGGGAGTATTACAACGCCCGCGTCTACAAACTGGAGGAAACGGGCTACGACCCGGTGGTGCATAATCCGGCGGATGAGAAGGAGATCGTGGAGAAAAAGGCTCAGGCGCTGTTGAAGGCCTATGAGAATGGAGATCGGATCCCTATCGGGATCTTTTATCGGGTGGAGCGGCCGACCCTGGAGGACGAGCTGGCAACCCGTCTACCTCACTGGGGGAAGGCCCTGGCGGACCTGGAGCCGATTTACCAGCGGGATCTCACCCCGCTGCTGGACGAGCTGAGCTGAGGCGCAAAGGGGCGGGGCGTCTTCGGACGCCCCGCCTGCGTTTGACAATGGGCTTTGCGAGCTTTCCTCTGGGTCCTCTCTCACGACCCGGGAGGCAACCCGAGGAGGGCCGGCTCTTGTTTCCGAAACCGGTCCCGGTAGGCGGGGAGGGTGATCATCGGCGGGCGCTCGGCGTCCCCGATCTCCTCCACCTCTAGGTAATAGCGGCCCGGCTCATGGCGGATCAGCTTCATGGAGCGGTTGACTTCTTCCAGCAGCTGGATCTTGTGCCGGTCCTCCAGGCGGCGGATCACCACCTGGATGATGGCGAAGGCCATCTTAGAGAGGGCCTCCAGGTCCTGGTTCCGGTGAATTCGCTCCTGCAGATCCACCTGGGCGATGGACCACAGGCCGAACCGCTCCAGGATGTCGATGAGCAGCCCGATCTCCACCCCGTAGCCGGTGAAGAAGGGAACTTGCTCCAGGATCTCCCGGCGGCCGGCGTATTCCCCCGACAGCGGCTGGATCAGCCCGGAGAGCTCCGGGAAGAACAGGTTGATCAGGGGCCGGGCCACCAGCTCGGTCACCCGCCCGCCGCCCCCCGCTTGCAGCCGCTCCCCCACCCGGATGGGACGCCGGTAGAACCCCTTCACCAGGCCGATGCGCGGGGAGCGCAGCAACGGGCCGATCAGCCCGTAAATGAAGCGGGGATGGTAGTTGGTGATGTCCGTATCGGTCCAGACGATGACATCCCCCCGCAGGACGTAGAGGCTCTTCCACAACGCCTCCCCTTTGCCCCGATAGGAGCCCACCTCCGGGAGGATCTCGGAGTGGATGTATACCGGGACGCCCTTCTCCCGCGCGATCTCCCGGGTGCGATCGGTGGAGGCGCTGTCGATCACCACGATCTCGTCCAGGAGCGGATAGCGCTCCATCAGGGCCTCGCGGGCGATGTCCAGGATGGGGCCGATGGTGGCCTCCTCGTTGAGGGTGGGAAGCCCCAAGCTGATGGTCACCCCCTGAGCTCGCTTGAGGGCCACCAATTCCTCTATGTTGGAGAACTCCTCGGCATCGAAGGTGTTCTCCGCGAACCACTTGTCCACCAACACAGAGATGGGGAGCTGGGCGGGCGCGCCCCGCGGTCGGGGCTGGCCGGGGAGGAAGGCCCGGGCGGCCTTGGCCAGGATCAACGGCTTCTCCGTCCCCTGGCTCAGGGCACGGGCCAGCGGCCCCAGACCCTGAGCCTCCTCCCGGCCCGGTCGGGTGGGGGCGCCCAGGACCGCCCCGTCGTGGTGGCGCAGCTCCTCCAGCACCGCCTGGGCGATCTCGCCGTGCAGGACCATCTGGCGGGTGATGCGGGGGAACTGCCGGGCCAGCGGTCGGAAGGCGGCCGCCACCCGCCGGGCCTCCGAGGCCGCGTGGAGCAAGGTCACCTGCCCATCCCAGGCCTCCGCCAGCGCTAAGGCGACCTCCACCGCCAGCTGGGTATACGGCCCGCCCCGCACCGGCAGCAGGATGCGCCGCCAGCTCTCCCGGATCGGACCGCGGACCAGGAGGAGATCGCAGGGGGATTCCTGGAGCACCCGGGCCAGGGGCGCTCCCAGCACCGGACCGTCCGGATCGCCGTTCCAGGGCAGGAGCATCAGCGAGACCCGGTTCGCCTGGAGGAAGTGAAGGACCTCCTCCCATGGGCAATGGGAAACGCGGATGCGGGGGCGGACCCGGAGGGGCAGCTCCGGGAACTCCGCGGCCAGCGCCATCAGCCGCTGGCGCAGCGCCCGGGCCTCCGCCGCCCCATGGCTGAGGGAGCGCTCCGGTGGGAGGGCGACCAGCCCCAGCAAGGTGATCTCCCCCCGCTCCGCCGGACACAGCGCCGAGGCCAGCGGGAGCAGTCCCCGCGCGGCCTCGACCTCTTCCACCGGGATCAAGATCTGATCGAACGACATCGCCATTTCACCGTCAGGGGTTGGACACGAACCCGGGGAGGCTGTGAGGGATGGCAAACGGGTTCTCTTCTTCTATTTTAAATCCGATCCAATCCGATGGCTCCCCATCTAAGGGCGGAGACGCATCAGGCCACTTCGGGCTTTCAGGTGGGGAAGGCCGCGGATCGTGTATAGTTTCAAATAGGGAGGCAGATGGAAAGGCTCTGGGGACCTGCTGGGGCCTCGAGAGGTGTGTCCACTCAGGAAGCCGTGGGAGGGATCCATACGCTACGGGAGGGAGATTGCGGATGCGGATCCTGGAAGAGGGACTGGTGATCCGGACGCTGGGCGCGGCGTATGATGTGCAGGGCCCGGATGGAGTGGTGCGGTGCGTGCTGCGGGGGCGTCTGCGGCGCCAGACGGAGGGTCCCCAGCGGCCGGTGATCGGGGACCGCGTGCAATTCGAGCGGGTCTCCCCGAAGGAGGGGGCCATCATCGCCATCCTCCCCCGGCGCACCGCCCTGGTCCGCCGTGAGCCGCTGGACCCGGAGAAGGCCCACGTCATTGCCGCCAACCTGGATCAGATCGTGGCGGTCTTCGCCGCCGTCCCGGAGCCCGACCTCTTCCAGATCGACCGCTATCTGGCGGTGGCCGAAGCCAGCGGCCTTCCCGCCCTCCTGGTCCTCAACAAGATCGACCTGGCGGAGGATCTCTCGGCACTCCGGGAGCGCTTCGCGGAGTATGAGGAGCTGGGCTATCCGGTGCTGTATACCAGCGCGGTCACCGGGGCCGGCCTCGAAGCGCTGCGGGAGCGGGTGCGGGGGAAGATCAGCGCCTTCATCGGCCCCTCCGGGGTGGGCAAATCCAGCCTGCTGAACGCCCTCCAGCCCGGCCTGGGGTTGCGCGTGGGGTCCATCAACCCGCGGACCGGGATGGGTCGTCATACCACCACCCGCAGCGAGCTGATCCCCTTTGAAGGCGGATATCTGGCCGACACCCCTGGCTTGCGGGACATCGGTGTGTGGGGGATCCGGCCGGAGGACCTGGCGGCGTGTTTCCCGGAGATGCGCCCCTATATCGGCCGCTGTGAGTTCTCCGACTGCCTCCATCTGGAAGAGCCCGGCTGCGCCGTCCGCCGGGCGGTGGCCCGTGGGGAGATCCGCCGGCGTCGCTACGAGAGCTACCGGCGGATCCTGATCGAGCAACAGGCGGCCCGCGCCCCATAGGGCATGGATGGCGTAAAATGGGCCTAGAGGGTCGCGGCTGAAGCCGCTCCTACAAGCAAAAAGGGTGGGGAGGCGATGATGGGCGTGAAGGTGCGGTTGACGGCGGCGGATCTGTGGCGGATGGGGGAGGGGGATGTCCGTCGCGAGCTCGTGGATGGGGAGGTCATCGAGATGTCACCGGTTGGCGGCGTGCATGGAGAGCTCACCCTGGAGATCGGCCGCCGGCTCGCTGAGCATGTCCGGCGGCATTCCCTGGGCCGCGTGATGGTGGGCGATGTGGGGTTTGTTTTGAGGCTTCCCTGGGATCCGGAGCGGGTGCGGGCGCCGGACGTGGCCTTCGTTGCGGCGGAGCGATTGCCGGAGGGGAAGCTCCCGGCGGGGTTCATCGAGGGGGCGCCAGATCTGGCGGTGGAGGTGCTGTCGCCGAACGACAACCCGGTGGATCTGCAGCAGAAAGTGCGGGACTACCTGGAGGCGGGGGCGCGGCGGGTGTGGGTGGTGGCCCCGGAGGCGCGGACGGTGACGATGTATCGGCCGGACGGGACGGCGCGGTTCCTGCGGGAGCATGAGGTGCTGGAGGGGGAAGATGTGTTGCCCGGCCTGGCCATCCCCCTCACCGAGCTCTTCGGGCCGTGAGCGCAAGCCCTTCCTCTCCCCCGGCGCGGTCCACCGCCGCCTCAGCGGGTCACCTCATAGATCCGCACCCCCGCGTTGGCGAAGACCAGCCGGAGATCCCCACGCTCGATCAGGAGCGGGAACTTCTCAAAGCCCTCAGGCGGGTAATACAGGCGCTCCGCATATCCATCCATCACATAGCGCACATGATAGCGGTGCAGGATGGCCATCGCCTCGTCTGGATCTGGGGTCTCATAAAACCGGTTGACGTCCGCCTCGCGGCGCTGGATCAAGGATTCCGGCACCACCGTCCGTTGCTGCCGCTGATGCCAGTCCCACCCGAAGACCACCGGCAGCCCGGTGAACATCGCGATCCGGCTGCGCAGCCCCCGATAGGCCGGCGAGCGGATGGACTCGATGACCACGGGCGTTCCCTCGACACGATCCCACAGGAAGCGGAGGGCCTCGAATTCCTCCCGCACCGGGTAGCGCACCCCCGCCTCGTCGGCGATGGCTTTCTCCATGAAGGCGAAGCCGTCCAGGGTGGGGCCTACGGAGACCTCCCAGCGGTCATACAGTCGGGCCCGGGTGGCCAGGACGGGGTAGAGCAGGGCGGAGAACATCAAAAAGCCAAGGAAGCCCCGCCAGAGGACGCGCCCGGCCGGCGCCCAGCGGCGGGCGGCTTCCTCCACTGTTAGGACCGCGATGGCGGCGGCGAGGGCCCAAAGGAACCACACCTGGAGGTAGAATTTGAAGACGGTGTTCATCCGCCCGATGTCGCCCTTCAGCACCACCTGCTCCACCCCCAGGGTCAGGGCCGCCGCGCTCGCAACCCAGATCCAGAGGAGGCGGCGCTCCGGCGCCTGATAGGGGCGCAGGGCGAGGGCGACGCTCAGCAAGATGATCGGGATCGCGAGAACGGCCACCGGAGCGATCCGGCTGCCTCCTACCCACAGGCCCAGGCCGAGGGCCCCCGCCACGATCCACCCCACTGTCCCCAAGGGATCGCTCCGCCAACCCGCGAGGACCCAGCGGCGCAGCCGCCAGGCCTCTCGCACGAGCAGTGTGAGGATCGGCCCCAGGAAGAGGCCGTGGAGCAGCAGATAGGTGCCCAGCGGGGTGCGATCCCCTTTCCACACTTCAAGTTCCGTATATGCGGTGGCGTAATGGGCGAGGTAGGGATAGAAGAGAAGGGCCCCCAGCCCGATGAAGGCGGCGCATCGGGCGAGCCATCCCTCGATGCCGGACCCCGTGTGGAGATCCCCGCGGGTCCAGGCGTTGAGGGTGAGGGCGGCCAGCCCCAGGAGGAGGTGGGCGGGGTAATCCCACGTGTTGGTGGGCCGCAGCGCGCCCACGACCAGGGCCCCCAGGGCGAGGGCGGCGATCCCCGACGGCTCTCCCCAGCGCGACCGGCGCAGCCAGGCCAGCCCGATCAGCAGGGCAGCCAGCTGCAGGGGGAACGCCATCATGTGCGCGTGCAGGTCCGCATACAGGAACGTGAAATAGGGGAACTCGGTGATGGGCGTGACGTCGCGATCCGGGATCATGCGGGTGGGGTTCCAATACCACCACTCGATGCGGGCAGGAAGCGCGGCGCGGCCGGTCAGCACCTCCCGCATCCCGATGAGGGTTTCCCGCAGGGAAGGGGACTCCGCCTCCGTAACCTGAGCCCCCACCTCCTGGAAGAGGTCGGAGAGCAGCTTCAGCTCCCCCAGGTTGCCCACGCCCGTCGCGAACAGGGCGGCGAGCAGGCCGGCGGCGATGGGCTTCCCATGCGCCTGGGGCCACCTGGCCGCCGCGAGGTGCGCGCCGACGGCGAAGGCCCCCAGGGCGGTCAGGGCCGCCAGGGTGGGGATCACCGCGTTATACGCGTAGCGGACCTCAAAGCCCAGGAACTTGATCGGCGCCCCGACGATCACGTAGCCGAAGTAGTAGTAGTTGATGTATCCGCCGGCGAACCAGGGGTCGTAGGGCGGGAAGCGCAACGAGCGGATCGTCGCCAGCAGATACGAGAGGTTCATCGGCTTCTCCCCGCCCATCACCGGATGCCAGAGGTCTGGATGGCCCAGGCGGACCAGCAGCCAGAAGGCGAAGGCCCCCACGGCCACCATCTCCTCGACCCGCCAGAGGGGATCCCGTAGGGCGGCCCGGATAGCCGGCTTCACTCGAGGCCACAGGAGGACGTCGACGACAAGGCCGGCGAGCAGGGTGAGGGCCATGGCCGTCCGGTTGAAATCCATGACCCCGAGGCTGGCCATCAGCCATGGGAGGAAGGCGAACAGCAGTGGCCCCAGGATGCGCGCGAGCGCGTATCCGTGATCCCGCAGACCGGGGAAGGCCCAGGCCGTCAGCGGCCATGCTCCCCATCCGAGCAGGGTGAAGAAGAGCCACCAGGCCAGGACCCCGAGGGCCGGCCACCGGTTCAACGGGTTTTCGGACGGGAAGATCGCCCGATATGTGGAAGCGGCCTGCTGGCGCGCCCAGGCGACCGGATCCAGCATCAGGAGCCCGCGGGCCTGGGTATACTGGCGCGGCGTCTGCCAGACCACCTGGCTCAGATCCACGGATTCCAGCACCCGGCGGGCCTGCTCGAGGGAGAAATCCGGCCGCTTGCGGAAGATCCAGACCGGCGGGTGGTCGTAGACGCTGAAGGCCTCCTCGGCGCCCCAGAAGGGCTCCTCGAACCCCAACGGGGGAAGATCGAAGCCGATCCGCCCGCCGATGTCGTCGATCTCCAACGGCCCCAAGCTCGGCTTCGCATGGAAAGTAGCGACGAGGTCGAAGCCCAGCCGGCCCTCGAAGAGGGCCCGGTAGTAGGCGACGGTCATCGGATAGCGCAGGGGGAGGCGGGGGATCGACCACACCAGCCGCTGGCTGGAGAGGACGATCCAGTCCGCCCGCTCCAGCCACTCCAGGGCGCGTTGGCGCTTCTCCTCGTTGTCGTCGTCATACCAGGCCATCTCCAGGCCCTGATAGATCGAGAACCCGTCCTTCCCATCCACCCGCAACGGCAGGCCGTCGTCCCAGTGCTCGTTGGCGATCACCGAGGAGGCCAGCAGAAGCGGCCCGCCCTCGGCCCGCAGGCGCAGGAGGTAATCCCCGGCCGGCAGGACGAGAGGCTCCGGCCACCCCGCCCGAACGGGATCCCCATCCGGATGGCGGGGGGCGGAGGGGGCGGGGATCCGGAGCTGCAGGCGGACGGCGCCCGCGGGATCTTCCAGGGTCAAGTGGAGCAGGCCCGGCCTCTCCCCAAGGGCGCGTAGATGCGGGATCTCCAGGCCCGAGATCGTCTGTGCAGGGGTGATGGGGATCGTCAGGACGAGTTCCTCCTGGACCAGAAGGCGATTGCTTAAGGGCAAGGGATAGCGGGCGCCGGGGGGATCCGCGCGCAAAAGGGTGACCGCGGTGGGGACGTGGGCGTAGAGCCAGCGGGAGGCGGCGACCCGGGAGACCGGCTGGCGGTAGATCCCGGTGAAGGCCCAGGCCCAGAGGGAGGTCCCCCCGACCACGATCCCGATCCCAGCCAGGGCCAGCCATCGTCCGGCCGGTTGGGGAAGCCGTCGCAGGCGCAGGAGCCCCCAGGCGGCGGTCAGGGCCAGGGTGGGATAGATCGGGAGGAAGTAGCGCATGGATTTCACCCACTGCGTCCCCATATACAGGAAATACCCGCCGGTCCACAGCCCGAGGAGCAGCCAGCCCATGTGGATGGGATCGAGCCCGATCCCTTCCCGGCGCAGGCGCCGGCGGAGGGCCAGCCCCAGCCCCAGCCATCCGAGCCATGCGGCAGCGCCGAAGGGGAGGCCCATCCCCCACAGGACCATGTTCTTCAGGGGAAAGAGGATGGGTGCCCGATCCGTCCATTGATGGCCGGGCGGATAATCGGCGGCCCCGCTGATCAGCGCCTGGATCTCCCGCATGTTGGCCAGCCAGCGGGGGTCGGGGAGGAACCATCCGGCGAAGGCGTAGGGCATCCCCAGGCGGAAGGCGAGGGCGGCGGCGAGCCCGGCGGCGATCCAGAAGCGCAGGGTTTTCCCGGAGCTGCGGAGGGACAGGAGGGCGGCGAGGGCCATCAGGGCGAGCAGCGGCCAGAGGTTGATGCGGGAGGCCAGGGCCGCCCCGGCCATCGTCCCGGTCAGGACCGCGGCGGCCCACGTGGGGCGGCGGAGCATCCGGACCATTCCCAGGAGCGCGGCGGTGCTGAAGAACGTCGCCCACGTGTCCGTGGTGTAGAAGTGGGCCTGCTGGATGTTCATCACGCTGAAGGCCATGAGGGCGGCGGCCAGCAGCCCCCCTTCGATCCCCATCAGCGCCCGGCCGATGAAGAAGGTCAACACGACCGTCCCGGCGTCCAGGAGGGCGGAGAGGGTGCGGCCGAGCAGGGTGATCTCATCGTAGCCAAGGGCCGTGCGGCGGGGGAATGGACAAAGCCATGCCTCTGCCCGGCAGAGCGCCGTGACCAGCTCGCCGATCCCCCGGGTGAGGACGATGGGCAGGTCCCCGTAGACGAAGAAGGTGTAGCCCCGGTTGTAGGGGTTCAGGGGGGAGCGGGCGGAGTCCAGGTATTCCCCCAGGTCCCGGGGCCAGGCCAGGGCCTCCGTGACCATGGTGAGGAAGCGCTCGTCGGGATGCAGATGCTGGTTCTCGTCCCAGTTCAGCCCTGTCAGGCGAAGGGCCAGGGCGGCGATCAGGATGAGGGGGAGCCGAGCGATCCACCAACCCTTTTCGTCACGCGGCATCGTGCCCATGCGTCTGTGGCGTCTGAACCGGATTGTGCAAGTCCCTCCCATTGTAGTCACAGGCCTCGATTCCCGGCCAGCCTGCCCACCCTGTGCTCCATGCGCCGTCCCGGTCCGAACCTTCCTCCTCCAGAGGAAGAAGCGTTTCCCGCCATGCGAGTCCGGTATAATGGGGCCGACGGCGGGTCCCTCCGCGTCGGGGCGATGAGGCGACCCTATGGATCGGATCCTTATCCGGCGCGAACGGCGAAGAAATGGCGCGCATCGTCATCGACGTCACCGCGGCGGTGCGGCAGGGCGCGGGGATCGGGCGCTACGCCCGGGAGCTGACCCGCGCCATCCTGCAGGCGTTCCCGGAGCACCGTTACACCCTGTTCTACGCCGGCCCGGTGCGCTTCTCCCTGACGTGGGCGCAGGCCCCCGGGCTCCGCCTGCGGGCGGCCCCGTTGCCCGAGAAGGGCATGGTCTGGCTCTGGCATCGCCTGTCCCTCCCGGTCCCCCTGGAGCTCTTCACCGGGGTGGCGGATCTGATCTATTCCCCGGATTTCCTGCTCCCGCCCACGCTGCCCGGGCGGCGCACGCTGCTGACCGTCCACGATCTTTCCTTCGAGGTGATGCCCGAGACCCTCCCCGCGCCGCTGGTGGCCTACCTGCGCCGGAACGTCCCCCGCGCCGTTCGGCGGGCGACCCACATCCTGGCGGACTCCGAGGCCACGCGGCAGGATCTCATCCGGCTGTGGGGCGTGCCGGCGGAGAAGATCACCGTGCTCTACAGCGGGGTGGAATCCCGCTTCCGACCGGTTCAGGACCCGGCGCTTCACGCGCGGGTTCGGGCGCGCTACGGGCTGGGGCCGTGGCCGTTCATCCTCACGGTGGGCACAGTGCAGCCGCGCAAGAACTACCCGCGCCTGATCGAGGCCTTCGCGGCCCTGGTGCGGGAGGGGATCTTCCCCGAGGGCCATCTGGTCATCGTGGGGGAAAAAGGATGGCAGGCGGAGGGGACCTTCGAGGCGATCCGGCGCTCGGGGATGGCGGAGCGGATCCACTGGCTGGGCTTTGTGGACGACGCGGATCTGCCGGCGCTATATTCCGCCGCTGCGGTGTTCGCGCTGGTCTCGCGGTATGAGGGCTTCGGCCTGCCGGCGCTGGAGGCGATGGCCTGCGGGACGCCGGTGGTGGCCTCGCGGGTCTCCTCCCTGCCGGAGGTGGTGGGGGAGGCGGGGGTGCTGGTGGATCCGGAGTCCGTGGCGGACATCGTGCGGGGGCTGCGAGCGGCCCTGGAGGATCCCGAGCGGCGGGCGGCGTTGCGGGAGGCGGGCTTGGGGCGGGCCCGCCGCTTCACCTGGGAGGCGGCCGCCCGGCAATGGCACGAGATCGTCTTGCGGCTCCTCAACCTTGAGGCGTGAGGGCAGGCGCGTCGGGCTCCTTTTGCATCTTCGGTTTGTATTTACAATTACGACAGATTCTGCTCTACGGCGAGGCAGATGCGATGCGACGGGCGTGGGTGTTGAGCGGAGGCGGCAACCGGGGTCCGCTCCAGGTGGGGGCGATGCGGGCGCTGCTGGAGCAGGGGCTCGAGCCCGACTTCCTCGTCGGCACCTCCGCCGGGGCCATCAACGCCGTGGCCTTCGCCGCCGACCCCACCCTCCCGGGCCTGGAGCGCCTGGCCCAGGCCTGGCGGGGCGTCCGCCGCGCAGATATCTACCCCGGCAACCTGTTCACCATCCTCTGGCGCATCCTCACCCGCCAGGATAGCCTGTTCGATAGCTCGGGGATGCGGCGCGTGCTGCAGGCCCATCTCCCGCCGGGGGTGCGGACCTTCGGGGACCTACGGCGGCCGTGCTACGTGACGGCGGCGGACCTGCGCACACAACGCCTCATCCTGTTCGGCGAGGATCCCTCCACCCCGGTGCTGGAGCCGGTGCTGGCCAGCGCCAGCGTCCCGGTCATCCATCCTCCGGTGCGCTTCCGCGGGATGCAGCTGGTGGACGGCGGGGTCGTGGCGGTGGTTCCGGTCTCCATCGCCCTGGAGAAGGGGGCGGAGGAGATCTATGTGGTAGACCTGAGCTTCGGCCCGCAGATCCTGCCGCCCCGCCGGGGCATCGTGGAGATCGCCATGACCGCGTATCAGACCCTCCTGGACGAGCAGACCCTAGACGACCTTTACGATGCGTTGCAGGCGCCGGTGACGCTCCATCATGTGTGTATCCCCGCCTTCCGGGAGATCTCCTTCCTGGATTTCTCCCGGACCGCTGAGATGCTGGAGGCGGGCTACGAGGCGATGCGCCGTTATCTGGAGGACCCGCATCCCGATCAGATCTGCGCGATCACGGCCGAGGCCCGCCGGGCCCTAACGGCTCAGATGGTCCCCGGCGGGGGCCGAACCTATGCGCCGCCGCGCCGGCGGCGGTTGCTGGAGATGGGGCCTTCAAAAGGATGAGGCTGGGGAAGAAGAACGTGCGGCATAGAGTTCGTCGGTTTCGATCCGGAGGGACGCGATGGCCTATGTAGCCGTGGATCTCGGAGGCACTCGCATCCGGGCCGCGCGCTGCGATGCGGCGGGCCGAGTGCAGGCCCGGACGGAACAGCCCACCCGCCCGGAGGAGGGGGTGGAGGCGGTGATCGCCCGCATCGCCGGGGCGATCTGGGCGGTCTGGCCGGCGGAGGAGCCGGTGGAGGCGATCGGCGTCGGCGCGCCGGGCCCGCTGGACCCCCGCACCGGGGTGGTGCTCACAGCCCCCAACCTGGGCTGGGAGAACGTCCCGCTGGCGGAGCGGTTGCAAGAGCGGTTCGGCGTCCCCTGTTTCGTGGGCAACGACGCTAACCTGGCCGCCTTAGGGGAATGGCAATATGGTGCCGGCCGCGGCCACGAGCACCTCGTCTATCTCACCATCAGCACCGGCATCGGGGGCGGGGTGATCACCCATGGGGTGCTGCTGGAAGGTGCCCACGGCCTGGGGGCGGAGCTGGGCCATATCGTCGTGGAGGCCCGAGAGGGGCCCCGATGCGGCTGCGGGCAGCGGGGCTGTCTGGAAGCCCTGGCCTCCGGGACGGCCATCGCCCGCATGGCCCGGGAGGCCCTCGCCCGCGGCGAGCCGTTTCCCGGGTCGGATCGGGACCCCGAGTCCATCACCGCCGCCGACGTCGCGGGGGCGGCGGCCCGGGGCGACCCCGTGGCCACGGCCATCATGGAGCGGGCCGCCTTCTACCTGGGGGTGGGCATCGCCACCTTCTGGCACATCTTCAACCCCACCCTCGTGATCCTGGGCGGCGGGGTGATGAAGGCAGGAGACTGGTTTCTGGAGAGGATCCGGGCGCACGCCCGGGAGCGGGCGATGACCCCTGCCTACATCACGCCCATCGTCCGGGCGGCCCTAGGGGAGGACGTCGGGCTGCTGGGCGCCCTGGCCTACGCCCGATGGCGACTGGCCTCCATCCTCCCCTCCTCCCGCTGAAGCCGCGCCCAGTCCTCCGGCGTGTTGATGTTCCGCCAGGACCGGCCCTCCGGGTCCACCGCCTGCCATTCGGCCGGCGGGATGTAGCGCACCCGGATCGCCGGGTAGAAGGCGACCACCGCCCGCTGCCCGCACGCCAGGGCGGCGGCGATGGGGTTCAAACAGGAGGCGCGATAGAAAGCGTGGAGCGGCTCCGGGCGACCCTCGATGTCCACCGGCACGATGGCGTCCGCGCCGGAGCGGCGCTCGAACAGCCAGCGGATGACCGCGGAATCCACCAGGGGCATGTCACAGGCGAGGGCGAAGGCCCATTCGTGCCGGGCGCTCAGCAATCCGGCCCACAATCCGCCCAGCGGCCCGACCGGCGGAGAGGGGTCCGGCAGGAGACGGGCCGCCAGGCCATGGAAGCGCTCGGGGTGCGGCGCCACCACGATCACATCGTCGGAGACCTCGTGGAGACGCTCCACCAATTCGGCGATCAGGGGGCGCCCGTGCCATTCCAGGAAGGCCTTGTCCCGACCCATCCGGCGGCTCCGGCCGCCGGCCAGGAGGATCACGCTATACATGCGGAGCCCCTTTGACACTTCGGGAAACCCTTCCCTAAGATAGAGTATATCCCCCTTTGTGAGGAGGAGCGCGATGTTCGGGCGACCCAAGCCGGAGAAGGCGCCGGCGGCTCCCAAGCCGGCGGTTCCCAGCGTGTCATCGGAAACGGTGCTGGGCCCCACCTGCGTGGTCAAAGGGATGCTGCAAGGGGACGGGACCATCCGGGTGGAGGGGATCTTCGAGGGCACGATGGAGATCAGCGGACATCTCATCATCGGGGAGAACGCGCGGGTGCGCGCGGAGGTGCGGGCGACCAACGTCTCGGTGGCCGGGATGGTCATCGGCAAGATCCACGCCACCGGGCGGGTGGAGATCCTCTCCACCGGGAAGGTGTGGGGCGAGATCCAGGCGGGCTCCCTGGTGATCGATGAGGGCGGATATTTCCGCGGCCAGTCGGTGATGCCCGGGGCGGAGCCCGAGTTCCCCATGCTGGAAGCTCCCCGCCCGGATCGAGAGGAGCGCGTCATCGACATAAGCGCGGGCCCGGACGTCCGCGAAGGATAGGTCTGGACCCAGCGATCCCCTTTCCACCTCGCTGCGCGTTGCGAAAACCGTGGGGCGGCTCGCCGGTCGCCCCGATTTTCTATTCCTTTCCCCAGCCGGAGAGGAGGTCGGCATGCCCGTGGTGGCCGTCGTGGGGGCGCTGTGGGGCGATGAAGGGAAGGGCCACATCGTGGATTACCTCAGCCGCACGGCCGAGATCGTGATCCGGGTCCAGGGCGGGGACAACGCCGGGCACACCGTGGTCAACGAATATGGAACCTTCCGGCTGCATCTGGTGCCCGCGGGGGTCTTCCACCCGGGGACCATCTGCCTCATCGGGGCGGGGACCGTGGTGAACCCGGACACGCTGCTCCAGGAGCTCTCAGCGCTGGAGGCGGCGGGGGTGGACACCGGGCGGGTGTGGATCTCCGATCGCGCCCACCTGGTCTTCCCTTATCACCGCCAGCGCGACGAGCTGGAGGAGCGGGTTCGGGGGGATCGCCCCCTGGGCACCACCCGTCGGGGCATCGGCCCGGCCTACAGCGACAAGGCGGCCCGCATCGGCCTGCGCGCGGGCGACCTGCTCCATCGGGACTGGTTGCACCGGCGCCTGCGGCAGGCGCACGCTGCGATCGCTGCCCGGATCGCCGCCCTCGGCGGCGAGCCCCCTTCATTGGAGGAGCTGATGGACCGCTGCGAGGGATGGCGGGAGCGCCTGAAGGACCGCATCATCGACACGATCCCGCTGCTTCAGGAGGCATTGCGGCGGGACGCCCGCATCCTCCTCGAGGGCCAGCTGGGCGCCATGCGGGATCTGGACTGGGGGATTTATCCCTATGTGACCTCCTCCAACACCCTGGCCGGCTACGCGGCGGTCGGCGCCGGGATCCCGCCCCAGGCGATCCGGGAGGTGATCGGGGTGGTGAAGGCCTTCGCCACGGCGGTGGGCGAGGGCCCGCTGGTCACCGAGGTCCACGGGGAGCTGGCCGAGCGCCTGCGCCGGGGCGGGCCGCCGGAGGGCTGGGAGTTCGGCGCCACCACCGGACGCCCCCGCCGGTGCGGCTGGCCGGACGCCGTGGCCCTGCGCCACGCGGCCTGGCTGAACGGCTTCACCGCCCTGGCCGTCACCAAGCTCGATGTGCTGGACGGGCTGGAGGAGATCCCCCTGTGCGTGGGCTATCGCTTGCCCTCCGGCGAGGTCCTCACCCACGTCCCGGATACCCCGATCCTCGAGCAGGTCTCCCCGGTGTATGAGCGCCTTCCGGGATGGACCGGTCCCACCGCCACGGCCCGGCGTTGGGAGGATCTCCCGGAGGCCGCCCGCGCGTACCTGCGTCGCCTGGCGGAGATCGCCGGCGCCCCCGTGCGCTACGTCTCCGTGGGGCCGGGGCGGGATCAGATCCTCGAGGTGGATTCGGCCGAAGCGAAACCGGGAGATGCTTCTCTTTGATCTGGACGATCGGCGGGGCGAAGAGCCCGGCCTCGTTGTAGGTCGAGATGGATTTCAACCCTTCGACCATCATCCCGGCTGTTTGGTCGGCATCCGCACGTTTTTTGTAGGAGCGGCTTCCGCCGCGACCCTCGCGTCATCGAGAACCAGAGGTTCGGGGTGAAAGCCTCTCCTGCAAAAGATCGATAAGGATCGATTCAAAACGCTGGAGGGGAGCTCTGGATGTTCACCCACGACAGTTATCTTTCCCCTTTCACCTGGCGGTATGGAAGCCCGGAGATGCGCCGGCTCTGGTCGGAGATCCATCGCCGGCGCCTGTGGCGGCGGGTTTGGATCGCCCTGGCCCGGGCGCAGATGGCGGCCGGCCGGGTGCGGCCCGAGCAGCTGGCGGACCTCGAAGCCCACGCGGAGGCCATCGACCTGGCCCGGGCGGAGGGGATCGAGGCGGAGATCGGCCACGACCTGATGGCGGAGCTGTTGACCTTCGCGGAGCAGGCTCCCATCGGCGGCCCGATCCTGCATCTGGGCGCCACCTCCGCGGACATCGAGGACAACGCCGATGCCCTGCGCATGCGAGAGGCCCTGGATCTGATCCGAGGGCGCCTTCGGCAGGTCCTGGAGACACTGGCGGGGGCCATCGAGCGCTGGGCGGAGACGCCCTGTATGGGATGGACGCACCTTCAGCCGGCGGAGCCGACCACGGTGGGCTACCGCCTGGCCCTCTACGGCCAGGACCTTCTGATGGACTGGGAGGAGCTGACCCGCTGTCGGGAGATGATCCGGGGGAAAGGCTTCAAGGGGGCGGTGGGCACAGGGGCCTCCTATCAGGCGTTGTTGGCGGGAACCCCGATGACGCCGTCCGAAATGGAGGCGCGGGCGATGGCGGAGCTGGGCCTGGAGGCCTTCCCGGTGGCCGGTCAGATCTATCCGCGCAAACAGGACTGGCGGGTTCTGAGCGCTCTGGCGGGCCTGGGGCTTTCCCTCTACAAGATGGCCTTCGACCTGCGCCTGCTGCAGGCGCCCCCCTTCGGCGAGTGGTCTGAGCCCTTCGGCCCGCGCCAGGTCGGCTCCTCGGCCATGCCCTTCAAGCGCAACCCGGTGCTGGCGGAGCGGATCAACGCTCTGGCCCGCTACCTGGGGACGTTGCCTCAGATCGCCTGGGAGACGGCGGCCCACTCCCTGCTGGAGCGCACCCTGGATGATTCCGCGGTCCGCCGCATCGTGCTCCCCGAGGCGTTCCTAACGGCGGACGAGATCCTGCGCCTGGCCCTGCGGATCCTCCGCGGCCTGAATGTTCACGAGGAGGGCTTGCGTCGCAACCTGGAGCGGTATGCGCCCTTCGCCGCCCTGGAGCCGATCCTTATGGCGGCGGCTCGGGCGGGGGCGGACCGCCAGGCCCTTCACGCCCGCCTGCGGGATCACGCGATGGCGGCCTGGGCGGCGGTGCAGGCAGGCTTGCCCAACCCGCTGCCGGATCGCCTGCGGACGGATCCGGAGATCACCCGATGGGTGCCTCCGGAGGACCTGGAGGAGCTGCTTCGGGTGGAAGCCCATATCGGCGATGCCCCGGCCCGCGCCCGGGCCATGGCGCAGCGGATCCGGGAGGCCATCGCCGGATGAATCTGGGGGTTCAGATGAAAGAGCGCTACGCCCTGTTCAGCCTGACCGATCGCACGGGGGCGGTGGAGTTCGCGCAGGGACTGGTTGCCCTGGGCTGGCAGATCCTCGCCACCCGGGGCACGGCCCAGGTCCTGGCGGCGGGAGGGGTCCCGGTGCGCTCCCTGGAGGAGTGGACCGGGTTCCCGGAGATCCTGGGGGGACGGGTCAAGACCCTCCATCCGCGGGTGCACGCCGGGATCCTGGCCCGAGCGTCTGAGGCGGATCAGGCGGAACTGGCGGCCATCGGGGGGAAGCCCATCGATCTGGTGGCCGTCACTCTGTATGCGTTTGAAGAAGCTGCCCGCCGTGGGGCAGAGGAAGAGGCCATTGAGGCCATCGACATCGGCGGGGTGGCGTTGTTGCGCGCCGCCGCTAAGAACTTCGCCCGGGTGATCGTCTGCAGCCGGCCGGAGGATTACCCGCCGGTCCTGGAAGCTCTTCGCCGCGAAGGGGAGGTTCCTCTGACGCTGCGCCGGCGCCTGGCGGCGCGGGCCTTCCGTCTGACGGCGGCTTACGACGCCTGGATCGCTCGCTATCTCGAGCGGGAGGACGGGGAGGGGGAGCTGCCGGAGACCCTGCTCCTGGCCGCCCGACAAGCCCTTCCCCTCCGCTATGGGGAGAACCCACATCAGGCGGGAGCGTTCTACCTGGAGCCCCTTCAGAAGCTCCCCTTTGAAGTGTTGCAGGGGAAGCCGCTCTCTTACAACAACCTGCTGGATCTGGAGGCGGCGTGGCGGGCGGTGGAGGAGTTCGAGGAGCCGGTGGCGGTGATCGTCAAGCACAACAACCCCTGCGGGGCGGCGATGGGGGCTGATCCGGCGGACGCCTTCCGACGGGCCCTGACGGGCGATCCGGAGAGCGCCTATGGCGGCATCGTCGCCTTCAACCGGGAGGTCGATGAGGAGGCGGCGGCCGCATTGCAGGAGGTCTTCCTGGAGGTCATCGCGGCGCCGGGGTATCGACCGGAGGCCCTGGACCGGCTCCGGCGCAAGAAGGCCTGCCGGGTGATCCGGATGCGGGAGGGGGCCCGGGGCGCCCTGGAGATCCGGAGCGTCCTAGGCGGGCTCCTGGTTCAGACTCCAGATCCGGGGGATGGGGATCCGGAGAGCTGGCAGGTGGTCACCCGGCGTGCGCCCTCTGAAGCGGAGTGGCGGGATCTGCGGTTCGCCTGGAAGGTCGTCCGCCATGTGCGCTCCAACGCCATTGTGCTCGCCCGGGAGGGGCAGACGGTGGGGGTCGGGGCCGGTCAGATGAGCCGAGTGGATGCGGTGCGGGTGGCGGTGATGAAGGCAGGCCCGCGCGCCCGGGGCGCGGCGATGGCCTCGGACGCCTTCTTCCCGTTTCCGGATGGTGTGGAAGTAGCGGCGGCGGCCGGGGTGACCGCCGTGATCCAGCCCGGCGGTTCCATCCGGGATGCGGAGGTGATCGCCGCGGCCGATCGCCTAAGGCTGGCTATGGTCTTCACCGGCCGCCGACATTTCCGGCATTAACCCCCGGGCTGGAGGATCGAACCGCTGACATCCGGTGAGGCCTGCGTTGCCATTTGTGCTAAGATTAGGATGTAGGTGGAAGGCGAAACAGGAGGGCATCCTATGGGATTCACCGTTCAGGACTTTGGGGATCTGGTGAAGTTGATTGAAACTAACGAGGAGTGGCGGCAGCGGCTTCGCACCCTCCTGCTGGGGCGGGAGATCGAGGACCTTCCCGATCAGATGCAGACCATGCAAAAAGCCGTCGGCGCCCTCTTCTCGGAAATGGCTCGTGCGTTCAACAATCAAGCGCAGACGCTTACCTCTTTAATCGGTGCGATTCAAACGCTTGTTTCCTCCATAAACACCCTGATTGTTGTTCAAAAACGTCAAGCGGAAGAGTTTGCCAGCTGGCGAGCTGAGGTTAATGAGCGTTTTGCAAAGCTGGAGGAGGCGATAGCGCGTCTGGCGGAGGCGCAGGCGCGGTCGGAGGAGCGTCTGAGCC
>NZ_FYEK01000023.1 GCF_900187885.1 Thermoflexus hugenholtzii JAD2
GCTGGCCGTCCAACACCCCCAGGCCTTCCTCCCCAACCTGGCGCTGAGCCTCCACAACCTCGGCGCGAGGCTCTCCGAGTTGGGCCGGCGGGAGGAGGCCCTGCAGGTCACCCAGGAAGCG
>NZ_FYEK01000024.1 GCF_900187885.1 Thermoflexus hugenholtzii JAD2
TCGCGATCAAATAGAGGAAGTTACGGCCGTCGTAGAAGCTGGCGATGGGGCCGCCGCCGGTGGCGCTGAGCTTGTGGTAGACCACCGCATCGGGGATATACCAGCAGTTCCATCCGGCGATCTGGGCCCGCCAGGCCAGATCCATGTCCTCGCACGAATAGAAGAAGTCCTCATCGAAGAGCCCAATGTCCTCGAGGAGCGCCCGCCGATAGGCCGCCGCAGCCCCACAGGCGGAGAACACTTCCTCCTCCCGGTCGTATTGCCCAACGTCCGGCTCCCAGACCCCCCGGTTGCCCGGGATGCCGTCCACCCGGTAGTAATCGCCGGCGGAGTGGAAGACCTCCCGCCGGTCGAAGAGCAGGATCTTGGAGGCCAGCAGCCCGGCGTCGGGATGGCGCGCGAAGGCCGCTGCCAGCGCTTCGAGCCAGGTCGGCGCCGCCTCCGTGTCGTTGTTCAGGAGGACCAGGATCTCCCCGCGGGCGGCCCGGATCCCGGCGTTGACGGCCCCGGCGAAACCCCGGTTGCGCCCCAGCGCCAGGACCCGCACCTCGGGGTAGTGAGCGAGCAGGGAGAGGGAACCGTCGGTCGAGCCGTTGTCCACCACCAGGATCTCCCGGTGGGGATACGTCTGCCGGCGCAGCGCCTCCAGGCAGGTCGGCAAGTGCGCGGCGCCGTTCCAGTTGGGGATGATCACGGAGAGGAGGGGCGGGTTCATCCGACCAGCCATCCTTCCTCGGCCAGATAGGCCTCCAGGGCCTCCGGCCAGGGCCGCAAGGTGATCCCCAGGGCGGCCCCGCACAGGTTGCGCAGCGGGGTAAAGGGAGGGACCCGCGAGGGGCGCGGGAACTCCGCCAGGGAAATGGGGGTCACCGGGATGTGAGCCCGCCCGGTCCGGCGCAGGATCTCAACGGCGTATTCATAGCGGGAGCACATCCCCTCGTTGACGAAATGGTAGATGCCGTAGGCCTCGGTCTCGATCAGCCGGGCGATGGCGGCGGCCACGTCCCGGGTGTAGCTGGGCGAACCCACCTCATCGTGGACCACGCGCAAGGCTCCCTGCTCGTCGGCCCGCCGGAGGATCTTGCGGATGAAGTGGTTGCCGCCCGGCCCGAAGACCCAGGCGGTGCGGACGATGTAGAAGCGCTGAAGGAGATGGGAGACGAACCATTCCCCAGCCCACTTGCTGCGGCCATACGGGTTGATTGGGTTCGGGGGGTCGAACTCCAGATACGGCTCCCTCTTGGTCCCATCGAAGACCTCGTTGGTGCTGATGTAGACCAGGGCGGCGCCGGCGGCGACGCAAGCCATCGCCACCGCCTGGGTCCCCAGGGCGTTGACCTGGAAGGCCTTTTCGGGATCCCGGGCGCAGCCGTCCACGTCGGTCATGGCCGCGGCGTGGATGACCACGTCGGGACGGGCGCGGAGGATGGCCCGGAAGACCGCCGCCCGATCGGTTACGTCGAGATCCGCTCGGGCGAGCGGGATCAAGGTGTGAAGGGACATGGCCTCCTGCAGGGCCCGCCCCAGCTGCCCTCCTGCGCCGGTGATCAGGACGCGCATCGACAGCCCACCTCGAATGCAAGATACGCGCAGGGTTGAGGGAGCGGATCCCTCGTTACAGCGGGGGAGGCCGCCGCAGGCGGCCTCCCCCCATCCGACGCATGAATGTTTCCTCATCGCCGATGGGCTTCGAATCACTGGCCCGAGCCGGAGGCGGGCGCGCCGGCCAGCTCCGGCACCTCCCGCTTGCTCTGCCAGATCACCCAGAGCAGGACGGCGAGGAGGACCGCCACGGCCGCCCCGATGGCCAGCAGCGTCCCAGCGGTCAGGGCGCCGCGGAACTGGACGATGATGGGGGCGGCCAGCACCGAGACCAGGTTGACGGCCTTGATCATCGGGTTGATGGCCGGGCCCGCGGTGTCCTTCAGCGGATCGCCCACCGTGTCGCCGACCACGCTGGCCTTGTGGCGCTCGCTGCCCTTGCCCAGGTTGCGGGCGGGATCCCGGGGCTCGTTCTCCACCCGCTTCTTGGCGTTATCCCAGGCGGCCCCGGCGTTGGCCATGAAGACCGCCAGCAGCTGCCCGACCAGGATAGAGCCGGCCAGGAAGGCGCCCAGGGCCTCCACCTGCAGCACCAGGCCCACCACCAGCGGGGTGGCCACCGAGAGCAGGGCCAGGGAGAGCAGCTCCTTCTGGGCCGCCAGGGTGCAGATGGTGACCACCCGGGCGTAATCCGGCTTCACCGTCCCCTCCAGCACGCCGGGGATGCGGAACTGCCGGCGGACCTCCTCCACGATGAGGGTAGCGGCCCGGCTGACGGCCCGGATGGCGAAGGAGGAGAAGAGCCAGGGCAGGGCCCCGCCCAGCAGCAGGCCCACGAAGACCAGCGGCTGGTCGATGCGGATGCCGATGTCCTGGAGCGTAGGCATCTGGCCCAACTGGGCCTGCACCTTGCTCACGTCGGTGAGGTAGGAGCCGAACAGGGCGACGGCGGCGATCACCGCCGTGGCGATGGCCAGGCCCTTGGTGGTCGCCTTGGTCGTGTTGCCCACCGCATCCAGGTCCGCCAGCACCTCTTGGGCCCGCTCCTCCAGCCCGGCCATCTCGGCGATCCCGCCGGCGTTGTCCGTCACCGGCCCGTAGGAGTCCATCCCCACCACGTTGCCGGTGAGCATCAGCAGGCCGATGCCGGTGAGGGAGACCCCGTAGAGGACGTAGACGGGCGGCAGGCCCCAGTAGATCAGGGTGGAGGTGGCGATGGTGAGGGCGATGACCACGATGGCCCACACGGTGGACTCATAGCCCACGGCCAGGCCGCTGAGGATGGTGGTGGCCGGCCCGGCTCGGGTGGCCTTCTCGATCTCGCCCACGGGGGCCCGCTCGGTGCTGGTGAAGTAATCCGTCAGCCGCTCGATGACCAGGGAGAGGATCAGGCCCACCGTCGTCGAGGCCACCACCCGCCAGTCCCGGGCATAGAGGAAGCCGATGGCGGCGAAGCCGAGGAAGGAGAGCACCGCCCCGATCAGGAAGCCGCGGCTGATGGCCCGCAGGGCATCCCCCCGGCGGCCGGTCACCCCGCCGACGGTGTAGGTGCTGATGATCGAGGCGATCACCCCCACCGCCCGGGCCAGCAGCGGGAAGATGATCCAGACCATCGAGTGCTGGGGGTCCACCGCGCGGAGGGCGAGGCCCAGGATCATGGCCGAGACCATGGTGACCTCATAGGACTCGAAGATGTCCGCGGCCATCCCCGCGCAGTCGCCCACGTTATCGCCCACCAGGTCGGCCACCACCGCGGCGTTGCGCGGGTCGTCCTCGGGCACGTCCATCTCCACCTTGCCCACCAGGTCCGCCCCCACATCGGCAGCCTTGGTGTAGATCCCGCCGCCCACGCGCATGAAGAGGGCGAGCAGCGTCCCGCCGAACCCGAAGCCGAGCAGGGCGTCCGGCGCGGCGATCCCGAAGATCAAGAAGATGAGGGAGCCGCCCAGCAGCCCCAGGCCGTTGGTCAGCATCCCGGTGATGGTGCCGGCCCGGTAGGCCAGGCGCAGGGCGGCGTCATAGCCCTGGGTGCGCGCCGCCTCCGCCACCCGGATGTTCCCCTGCACCGCCATGCGCATCCCCAGCTGCCCGACGGCCAGGGAGAAGCCGGCGCCCAGGATGAAGGCCACCGCCCGGCCCAGCCCCATCACCAGACGGAGGGTGTTCTCGTCCAGCTGGGGGAAGACCTCGCGGGCCTCCGGCGAGGGGGGGACGATGTAGACGCTGAGGAAGAGCAGGATGCTGAGCAACCCCATGAACGGCAGGATGCTCATGAGCTGCCGGCGCAGGTAGGCCTCGGCCCCCTCGCGGATCGCCTCCCAGACCTCCTGCATCTTCGGGGTGCCCTTGGGATGACGCATGACCTCCGCCCGGAGGATCCAGGCGAAGATCAGACTGATCATCGCCACCCCGAGCACGGCGAGCACGGCGTAAAACTCAAAGGGTGTCAGCCCATGCCAGCCCATGCGCGCACCTCCCTAAGGGTTTCCACCCGCACCGGGGAAATGTGAGGAAAGACGCAAACCCATTCTACTGAATCAGACGCAAAGGGTCAAGGACGGTCTCCCCAAGTTTCACAAACTGGGGAAGAGGGCAACGATCGCCCGATCCACGGGCGAGATCGGTTCAGCCCACGAGGATTCCGCATAAGGAACTTTTCCGAGCTCCAGCTTGGCTGTAAAGGCCGGGGCGTCGAAGGGGACGTGCCCTCATCCGCACGGGGATCGCTCCCTGTGGGTGCTCAGGGGGTCTAACCTGCCTTGTCCCGAGATCTTCCCCCTCGGGCGCCCCCCTCATGGCCGAAGCGCGGTTCGCGGTTCCCCGGGAACTTGACAACCCGCCCATTTTGAGATAAATTTCACGAGGCCTGTCGGATCGGGGCGCGACAGGCCCATGGCTCACCTCCTGGCGTCGTGGGGCACGGGGGATCCCGTGCCCCACACGTCATATATGGGGAGCTTTGGTGGGAGGCCGTCCACAAATGGGGGCACACGTGGCGGCTCCAACGGTCGCATTCGGGTGTTCGCATCTGGATTCCCGGCCGACCTCCCCGATGGCTTTCGGCGTGACGCATCGCGGGATCGAAGACGGAGGTTCGAGGCGAAAGCCCCTCCTGCGTAAGCCGAAATTCATTTCGGCATCCGTGCGGGGCTGCCCACGAATGAGGAGCACGAATACACGAACGGAGGATCCCTTTCTGTAGGAGCGACCTTTGCGTCATCGAGAGCCGGAGGTTGGGAGTTAACGGAGCGGCTTTCGCCGCACTTGCGTCATCGAGGACGGAGGTTCGGGGCTCAAGCCCCTCCTACAGAAACCATCTTTTTGTGGCCGCGACCTTTGCGTCATCGAAAACAGAGGGTCCCGGGCGGAAGCCCTGCCTACCATTCGGCCCGGAGGTGTTTCAGCGCCTCCGGGATCGCGGCAGGGATCCGCGGGGCTTCGCCGGTGGCCCGGATGGCGCTGGAGACGTCTTTCAGGCCGTTGCCGGTGGCCATCACCACCACCTCCTCTTCCTCTCCCACCATCCCCTCCCGGGCGGCTTTCTCCAGCCCGGCGAAGGCGGCGGCCGCCGAGGGCTCCGCGAACACCCCGACCTCCCGGGCCAGGGTCTGCATGGCCTGCAGGATCTCCTCATCCTGAACAGTGAGAAAGGCCCCGCCGGTTTCCCGGACCGCCTGCAGGGCGAAGCGGGCGTCCCGAGGGCGGCCGACGGCGATGCTGTCGGCGATGGTCTGGGCCGGCTCCGGGCGGGCATCCGGATCGCCCCGCGCCCACGCATGGGCTAGGGCCGCCGCGCCCTCGGCTTGCACGCCCATCAGGACGGGGAGGCGATCGATCCAGCCCAGGGCGGCGAGGTCCCGAAAGCCCTTCCAGATCCCGCTGAGGATGTTCCCATCCCCTACGGCCACGAACACCCGGTCCGGCGCCCGGCCGCCCAGCTGCTCCCAGAGCTCGTAGGCCGCGGTCTTCTTGCCTTCGCGGGTGAAGGGATTGTAGGCGGTGTTGCGGCAATACCAGCCGAAGGCCTCCGCCGCCGCGATGGCCAGGTCGAACGCTTCGTCATACGTACCTTCCACCAGATAGACCCGTGCGCCGTAGATCAGGAGCTGGGCGATCTTGGCCGGGGGGGCCGTGTGGGGGACGAAGATGACGGCCACGAGGCCGAGGGCCGCGGCCATGCCGGCCAGGGCCGCCGCCGCGTTCCCCGAAGAGGCCGTGGTGACCACTGAGGCGCCCTCCTCTATGGCTTTCAGGGCCACCACAGCGCTGGCCCGATCCTTGAAGGAGGCCGTCGGGTTGCGGCCGTCGTCTTTCACGTAGACCGCCCGCAGGCCCAGCCGCCGCGCCGTCCGCTCCGCGCGATAGAGCGGGGTCCACCCCACGGTTTGCAAGGGCCCCGCCCCCTCCTCACGCGCGAGGGTCTTAGGTCGTAAGGGGAGCAACGGGGCATAGCGCCAGATGGATCGGGCCGGATGCGCCCGCAGCCGCTCCGGGTCCAGGGCCGCCCGCAATCGATCGTAATCGTAGAGCACGTCGAGGGTTCCCTCCGCACCGTCCCGCGGGCACACATACCGGACCTCGCCCGGATCATAGGTGGCCCCGCACCGCCCGCAGCGAAAGCCGATGAACGCCATGGGTCGGCCTCCGGCAAAGGTTGACCGGCGTTTCGCGCGCCATCGCGCTGGAGGAGCATTGTTCCCCGGATCCTCCTATCAGTCAAGGGGAGGCCGATGGGAGCCCGCAGGGCCTGTGCTATACTGAGCGCGATCGCGGAGGCCGAAAGGAGTTTCGGCTTACATCCGAAAGGGGAAAGGAGTTCCCGATGCGAAACGGAGGCTATATTCTGATCGCGCTGGTTGCGCTGGGGCTGGCGGCCTGCGCCCGCCCCACGCCCGGCCCGGGGGGAGCGGGGACCCCAACGGCTCCTCCCTCCCCCAGCCCGTCCCCGGAGGCCACGGCCACCGTCCCGGCGGCTGCGGCGCCGTCGGCCACCCCGGACCTGCAGCGGATCCTCTTCCCGACGCCGGAGGATTGGAGCAAAGGCGCCCCGGACGCCCGGGTGACCTTCATCGAGTGGGGCGATTTCCAGTGACCGTATTGCGGGCAGCTCGCGCCGCTGCTCCGGCGTCTGGTAGACGCCTACCCGAACGAAGTGCGCGTGGTTTACCGGCATTTCCCCTTGCGGACCATCCACGACAAGGCGATGATCACCGCCGAGGCCAGCGAGGCGGCCGGGGCGCAGGGGAAGTTCTGGGAGATGCACGACTGGCTTTATGAGCATCAGGCGGAATGGGTCGCCAGCTCGAACATCACCGAAACCCTGATCTCCGCGGCGCGGACCCTGGGGCTGGACGCGGAGCGGTTCCGACGGGATCTGGAGGAGGGACGCTATCGGGCCAAGGTGGAGGCCGCCTACGCGGAGGCCGTCGCCCTGGGCCTCCCGGGCACGCCCTTCCTGCTGGTCAACGGGCGTCCATGGCCGCAGACCCTGAATTACCTGGAATACGCCCACCTGGAGGCTATGGTGAAGCTGGCTCGGCTGGCGGAGCGCCATTTCCCGGCCCCGCCGCCCATGACCATTGATCCGACGCGGCGCTACCGCGCCATCCTGAAGACGGAGAAGGGCGAGGTGGTGATCGAGCTCTTCGCGGATCGAGCGCCGGTGACGGTGAACAACTTCGTCTTCCTCGCCCGGCAGGGCTGGTATAACGACATCACGTTCCACTACGTGATCTCCGACGTGGTGGCCATCACCGGCGACCCCAGCGGCACCGGGTTCGGCGGGCCGGGCTACACCATCCCGGACGAGATCACGGAGACCCTGACCTTCGACGCGCCGGGGATGGTCGGGATGCTGAACGCCGGGCCGAACACCGGCGGCAGCCAGTTCTTCATCACGATGGCGCCCCTCCCTCAGCTGAACGGCCGCTATGCGATCTTCGGGCGCGTGGTGGAAGGGCTGGAGGTCGTCCGCGCCCTGCGGCCTCGGGATCCCGAGGCGGACCCTGGGGCGCCCCCGGGCGACCGCCTCCTGGAGGTGGTGATCGAAGAGCGCTGAGCGTTCCACCCTCTGCCCCTCGAACGGATCATCGACGGCCATGAGCATCCTGCCCATCCCGGAGGGCCCATCCGAAGAGATCCCTTCGCTGGAAGTCCGGGAGGAGGTCGCGGAGCGCTCCTCGCCGACCGGCGCGTTATGGGTGGCGGCGGGCCTCCTGACGGGGGTGGCCCTCGGCGGGCTGTGGCTGGGGCTGGCGGCTCTCGCCGCCCTCCTGAGCGCGCCGATGCCGCCCCCGGGGCTGCTCCTCCTCGGCTTGCTGATGGGGATCGGGCTCTTCCAGGAGGGCATCCGGATCACCCGGGGGATACCGGACGCCCTGCTCCCCGTCCCCACTCTGGCTGCCCAGGTCCGGATGTTGTCCTTCCTCCTGATCCTGATCGGATGCGGGGCGGTGGTCGAGCGGCTGGCTCCGGATCTTCCCCTCGTGCTCCTTCCCCTCCACGCGGGGATCGCCGTGCTGGGGCCGCTGTGGTGGTTCAACCTGTTACGCCAACGCTTGGCTGTCCCCTGGTCCCGCCGTCGGACCTGGTGGGGTTTGGGCCTGGGGGGGCTGGCCGCGCCAGCCCTGGCACTCCTCCTGGAAGGGATGATGCTGGTCGGGCTGGGCCTGGGGTTGCTGATCGCGCGGCTCGTCATCGAAGGCCCCGATTTCATTCGCCGGTGGTTCCCGATGGGGTTCTCCCCCGGCGCTCCTCCCGTCGTGAATCCGGAACGCTTGTTCAGCGATCCGTGGGTTTGGGCCGGCCTACTCATCGGCGGTGCGGGGCTGGTCCCGCTGATCGAAGAGGCGGTCAAGCCGCTGCCAGCCTTCCTGCGAGCCCGGGCTCCCACCGCCGAGGGGATCCTGTATGGGGCGCTGGGAGGCGCCGGCTTCGCCATCGCGGAGAACCTCTTGAACTGGACGCTGGGGGCTCCCTGGGCGCTGACGGCGCTGGGACGCCTGGGGGCCTCGGCGCTTCATGTCTTTAACAGCGCCCTGATGGGGTGGGCCTGGGGGATGCTCCGTCAGGGCCGTCCGGGCGCGGGCCTCGGCGCGTATCTCCTGGTCGTCCTGCTTCACAGCCTCTGGAACGCCGGGGCGCTGCTCCTGGGGATCGGCTTTCTGGCCCCGCTTCCCGACCAAATCCGGATCCTGAGCGCTCTCCCCTTGCTGATCGGGATGGGAGCGGTGGGGCTGGCGGTTCTCATCGGATTGGGATGGGCTCTGCCGGCGCTGGCGGGCGGAGAGGATCCGGTTGAACCGTCGGCAGGGAGATCATCGCAAGGAGGATGAAGGGGATGCAGGTCTGGCGGGAATGGCGGATGCGCTCCGCGCGGCTCCGGGCTTCCCTGGGGATCTCCGGGGAGGCCCGCGATCCGCATTTGCGGCGCAACTTCACGGTGGGGGTGATCAACGGCGCCCTGTTCATCTTCGCGGAGACGGTCCTGGATCCCAACCTGGTGCTGATCTGGTTCCTCTCCCGCCTGGGGGCGCCCAACCTCCTGCTGGCCCTGGTCTCCCCGATGCGGGACGGCCTATGGTTCCTGCCCCAGCTCTTCGTCTCCCGGCGGATGCGGCATCGCGTGTATTACATGGACCTGTATCGTCGCATGGCTTTCGTGCGAGCGGCAGGGGCCTTCGCCATGGCCCTGGGGATCTGGCTGGCCGCCCCGCATTCGACATGGATGCTGCTGGCCTTCTTCTTGCCTTATCTGGTGATCTCCCTCGCCTCCGGGATCTCCGGGCTGCCGTTTATGGAGATCGTGGGCAAGACCATCCCGCCCCGGCAGCGGGGCGTCTTCTTCGCCGCCCGCCTCTTCTTCGGAGGGCTGCTGGGCCTGGCGGCCAGCGGGCTGGTCCGCCTGCTCCTGGAGGAGCGCGCCGGGCTGCTCTTCCCCTCCAACGTGGTGTTGCTGTTCCTGATCTTCGCGGTCTTCACCTCCATCGGGATGGCGGTCTTCGCCATGGTGGTGGAGCCGCCCAGCCCGACCCGGGATGACCATGCCGCTCCGCTTCCCTGGCGAGAGGCCATCCGGGCCCTCTGGCGTCACCTCCCCTACCGGCTGTTCCTGGGGGCCCGGATGGCGTTGATGTGGGCGGCCATCGCCACCCCCTTCTTCACCGCCTACGCGGTCCGGGACCTGCGGATCCCGGACGCGGCCATCGGGATTTACCTGGGGTTGAACGTGGGGGCCTCCCTGCTTTCGAACTTGCTGTGGAGCTGGATCAGCGTCCGGTGGGGCCATCGGGCGGTGCTGGAAGGCGCCACCGCCTGCGGATTGGTCAGCGTCCTGTGGGCGTTGATGGTGGGGCCCTTGAGCGGGGCGCATCCGGGCCTGGCGGAGGCGTTGATGGCGCCGGTGTTCATCCTGAGCGGCGCCTACGCCTCCGGGGCGGCCATCGGCGGCCTCTCCCTGTTGCTGGAGATCGCCCCGGGCCACGATCGGCCCCTCACCATCGGCCTGACCAACACCCTGCTGGGCGTCGCCCTGCTTTCCACTGCTATGGGCGGCCTGATCGCCGACCTCATCGGCTACCGGGGGCTGTTCGCTCTCTCCTTCGGCTTCTACGCCCTGGCCCTGGCGCTGCTGTGGGGATTGCGGCGGGCGATGATGGCCTCCACGTGAGAGTCCGGGCGCCCGCCCCTCACTGCAAGCGCCACAGCTGAACGATCCCGCTGCGATAGCCCAGAGCCAGATACGCCCCGTCCGGTGAGAAGGCCAGGGCCCGCAGGGGATCCCCCGCCCGGCCCCAGTGGGCGCCGAGGGTCCCCTCCGGCATCGCCCACAGGCTCACCTCTCCTTCTTCGCTGCCCGCGGCAAGCCACCGGCCGTCGGGAGAGAAGGCCAGGGCCCGAACGGCCTTCGCCCCTGCCCGCAGGACGCGGCGCTCGGAGCCGGCGAGGGCGTCCCAGAGGCGCACCGTTCCATCCTCCGCCCCCACCGCCAGATACCGGCCGTCCGGGGAGAAGGCCACCGCATACAGCCGGAACGGATAGCGTCCCAGGACCCGGCGGCCGACGCCGTCGGCGGTCTCCCATCCCAAGAGGAGGGTCCCCTCTCCTCCCACGGAAGCGAGAAGCTGTCCGTCCGGGGAAAAGGCCACATCCCAGACCTCGGCGGCATGGCGGATCCTTGCACGTTCCATCCGTCGGTCCAGATCCCAGATCCGCGTCGTCCAATCCCACGAGGCGGAGGCCAGCCGCCGGCCGTCGGGGGAGAAGGTCACCGCCCGCACCGGCCCCCGGTGGCCGATCAAAATCCCTTCGAGGGACCAGTTCCCATCCGGGGCGCGCCGATAAAGCCGGATGGGTCCCTCGGCCAGGCCGACAGCCAGCCGATCGCCCTCCGGGGAGAACGCCAGGCTCAGGCCCTCGCCGCTTTGGAGCGGGATCGGGGGATCGGCGGGCCCGTCGCTTAGGGAGCGGAACCGCACGAGCGCGCCCTCCAGGAGGCCTAAAGCCGCCCCGTCCGGCGTGAAACCCAGACCCCACACAGGGAGCAGGCGGGGGAGGAAGCGATAGCGCTCCGCGCTGGTCGCAGCTTCCCGGATCTGCACGAAGGGCCCGATGAGCTCCGGGAAGTTCGGATCCACCTGCCCTTCCCCGCGCACCGCCAGCCATCGCCCGTTGGCGGAGAAGGCGAGCGCATGCACGCGGCGGATCCACGGCTCCGGCCCGACCGCCCAGCGCTCCCGCCCGCTTCGCAGATCCCGCAGAACCAGCATGGGCGGGCTTCCCTTCGCCCACGCCAGCGCGGTTCCATCCGGGGAGAAGGCCGCCGGCCCGGCAGGTTCGGACCACCGGATCCGGCCGCTGCCTCGTTCCACCAGATCCAGAAAGTCCGCATAGCGGATGAGCAGCCAGCGCCCATCTCCGGAGAGCTGAAGCGCGCGGATCCGGGCGGAGGGGCTCCGCCACAGGATCGCCTCCGCGCCGCCGCGCGGATCCCTCCGGCGGATCACGCCATCGCGCCCGCCAAGGATCCGCTCCCCCTCCGGGGTCCAGACCGGGGGGACCTCGGCGGGGAGGATCTCCCGCGCCCGACCGGTGGCGACCTCCACCTCCAGCAGGCCCGATGGGGAAGGACACGGGGGATCCTCCAGACCCGGCGGCGCCGGAGAGGGACAGGTGAACAACCGCTCCCCGTCCGGGGAGAACCCGAGCGGCCGGGCCCCTGGGACGCGACGGATCTCCCGGCCGGTGGCCGTTTCCAGCAGGCGCACCCATCCATCGGCGTGACCCACGGCCAGGATGGCGGGATCCGGGGAAGCGATCAGGCCTGTGCCGATCATCCCGGCGTCGGACCATTCCTCCCGCCGGGAGGGGATCCCCCAGGCTTTCAGCGTGCCGGTCTCCAGCCGACTGATGAGGCGCTCCCCATCCGCGGCGAAGGCCAGTTCGAGGACACGGGCCTCTGTGGTGAAGAACGCGAGAAGCCGCATGGAGGGGATGTGATAGACATACACCCGGTGGGAGGAGGCGAGGGCCAGCCATGGCCGGCGCGGGGACCAGGCCATCTGTAGCGGATAATCCCGAAACCCCCACTGGGCCTGGAGGGCGGGCTGAAGGGAGAGGGGAGTGGAGGGAAGGGTGGGGGCTGGAAGCGCAGGAAGAGGGGTGGGAGGGTTGCGCTCCGCAACTCCGGACACCTTCGGCGATGTCCGTTGACAGGAGGCCCCGCTCAGCGTCAGAATCAGCCCCAGGGCGATCACCCATCCAAACCGGAAGAAACTCACCGGTCTCCGCCTTTCTATCCCGCCCACTCTGGATTATAGGCGTAAGTCCGCAGGGCGTGGATCGCGCTGGAACGGGGATCCCATCGCATGCGGAGGAAGGGACATGGAGCTGCGGGCGCTGGAGCAGGCCATGGAGGATTTCGTGACCTCGAAGGGCTGGTATCGGCCGGATTCGCCGCGGCCGCAGACGCCACGCAACCTAGCCATCTCCCTGGTCCTGGAGGCCGCGGAGGTCCTCGAGCTCTTCCAGTGGGGGGAGACGGCGGATCGCGAGGCCCTGGCCGATGAGCTGGCGGACGTGATGTTGTATCTGCTGCAGCTGGCCCGGCTGCACGGGATCGATCTGGGCGAGGCGGTGATGGCCAAGCTGGCCCGGAACGCCCAGCGGGAGTGGCCATGAAGGCAGAGGGACGGCTTCGCATCCTCGCCGTCTCCGACCAGGTCGTCGAGCCCCTTTATTCCCCTCGGGCCCGGGAGTGGCTCGCGCCGGTGCACCTCATCCTCTCGTGCGGGGACCTGCCCTACGGGTATCTCGAGTTCCTGATGGAGGTGTTCAACGCGCCCCTCTTCTACGTCCACGGCAACCACGACCGGCCGGAGCTCTGCGCCGACGGGCGGATCCGCCTGGCCCCGCAGGGCGGACAAAGCCTGGAGGGGATCGTGGTGTGGGAGCAGGGGCTGCTGCTCAGCGGGCTGGGAGGATCACGGCGCTACCATCCCGAAGGCTCCCATCAATATACCGAGGGGGAGATGTGGGTGCGGGTCCTCCGGCTGGTCCCGCGCCTGCTCTGGAATCGGTGGCGGTATGGCCGAGCGCTGGATGTGTTCGTCGCCCACGCCCCGCCCCGCGCCATCGGCGACGCCCCGGACCTGGCGCATCAGGGTTTCGCCGCCTTCCGCTGGTTGATCCATCGGTTCCGCCCGCGCTATTTTTTGCATGGGCATGTGCATTTCCACGGGTGCCGGCCGATCTTTCAAATCGGCCCCACCCGAGTGATCAATGTGTTCCCGTATTACCTGCTGGAACTCTGATCGAACACACCACTCCGTGATGGGATGGAGGACAAGAAGCCGATCATGGAAGAGCACGGACCGCTCACCGAGGAGGTCGCTGCCCAGTATCGGAGGGCTCGTCTCCGGGCGCTGGTGCGGAGCCTCCTCGCCCGTTTGACCGGGCGTTCAAACCGTCTGCTATCCTTTGACGAGGTGAAGGAGAAGCTCCACCTGCGGGGCTCCGTCTACCGGGGCCTCCAGCGGGTCCCCTTGGATCACATCATCGGGAGCGTCAACCGCTATCAGGATTTCGATCGGGCCTTCCTCCCGATCCGTCCTCACACGGCCGACCGCTGGATCGCCGTGGGGACGATTCTCTTCCGGGAAGGGGATCTCCCCCCGGTCCGGTTGTATCGGATCGGCGACGCTTACTTCGTCCTCGACGGCCATCACCGGATCTCCGTGGCCCGGGCCATGGGCTGGAAGGAGATCGAGGCGGAGGTCATCGAGGTCCGAAGCCGGGTGGCGGTGGGGCCGGAGCTGCGAGCCGAGGATCTGGAGATCCTGCGGGAGTATGAGGAGTTCCTGGAGCGGACGCGGCTGGACGTCCTCCAGCCAGAGGCGGACATCCGGTTCACCATCGCCGGGGGCTATCATCGCCTGCTGGAGCACATCGCCGTGCATCGCTACTTCATGGGCCTGGAGCAGGGGCGGGAGATCCCGGAGGATGAGGCCGTGACCCACTGGTATAACACCGTCTACCGGCCGGTGATCGAGATCATCCGCGCCCACCGTCTCCTGGAGGACTTCCCGGGGCGGACGGAGGCCGATCTCTATCTCTGGATCATGGACCATCTCTATTACCTGCGGGAGGCCTACGGTCCGGAGGTCGATGCGGAAAGCGCCGCCCTGGATTACGCCGAGCAGTTCCCGGAGCATCCCATCCGGCGCCTGGTGGCCGAGATCCGCCGCGCGGTGGAGGCCATGGGCGACCTCCCGCCGACCGAGATCGAGCCGAAGGTATAGCGAGGATGGCCCGCGCGGTCGCTCGAGACATATCACACGGAAGCGTGGCCTGGATCCGCTGGGGGTTCATGCTCGGCCTCTTGGGCCTGGCCTTCCAGCTCTCCGACGCAGCTGCCCATGCCTATCAGGAAGAGGAGGCGGAACGGGGGGCGGCTGTCTTCGCCCGACGCTGTTCGACGTGCCATGGCGATCGGGGACAGGGTTTGACCGACGAATGGCGGGCGACCTGGCCCCCCACGCATCAGAACTGCTGGAAGGCCAACTGCCATGGCCCGCAGCCCTACCCCGAGGACGGCTTCACCCTCCCCCGGGTGGTTCCTGCGCTCATCGGGCCGGGGACCCTGCGTCGGTTTGCCACGGCGGCGGATCTGTATGCCTACATCCGGGCCCGGATGCCCTTCCACGCGCCCGGGAGCCTGCCGGAGGCCGATTACCGGGCGGTCACGGCCTTTCTGCTTCAACGCCACGGGATCCCTGCCGATGGCCGACCCTTCGATCCTGAGGCCGCCCGGGGCATCCCGTTATCCGCTCCGACTCCCCCGGAGGAGGGACGCCGGACGGTCCTGCCGGCGGCGATCCTCGCTCTGGGAGGTGTCGCGGCAGGGGGGGTCCTGCTCGGCGTTCTCCTCGGGCTCCGGCGGCGAAGGAGGTCCTTGTGGTCATCCGGCTGATCCTGGAGACATTCTCTCCCGACGAATTAACGACCCGTCGCCTCGGCGCCGTCCTGGGACGGTGGCTCCGGGCCGGCGACGTGGTGACGGTGCAGGGTCCCTTGGGGGCTGGGAAGACCCGCTTCATCCAGGGCCTCGCTCAGGGCCTCGGGGTGAGGGACCCCGTCCAAAGCCCTTCGTTTGTTCTGATCCAGGCCTATCCGCTGCCCGACGGTGGCCGGTTCTACCACGTCGATCTCTACCGGTTGGCGGAGCCCGGGGAGGCGTGGGCCCTGGGGATATGGGATCTGTTCGAGGAGCCCGCGGTGATCGCCATCGAGTGGCCGGAGCGGGCGGCGGGCCTGATCCCGGAGCCCTACCTCCGGGTCACCCTGAGCCCGTTAGGGGATTCCGGACGCCGGGTTCGGATCGAGGCGATCGGGGAGTTCCCGCCGGAGCGCCTCGAGGCGCTCCTTGCACGATTGAAGGAGCAGGTGGAGACGGGATGAGGGAGCGGAAGCCCACGTATTTGCTAGCTCTGGATACGGCCACCTCCGGCCTCGCCTTGGCGCTTTTCGATGGGGCCGAATGGCGGGCAGTGGCCTGCTGGCGCACCCCGGACCGGCACACGGCCGAGCTGATGGCGCGTTGCCAGGAGCTGTTGCGGGCAGCCGGTCTGGGGCCGGAGGATCTGGCGGCCATCGCCGTGGTGAGCGGCCCCGGGTCCTTCACCGGCCTGCGGGCGGGCGTTGCCGCCGCCAAAGGTCTGGCCCTGGCCCTGGAGCTTCCCCTCTTCGGGATCGGGACGGAAGAGGCCATCCTGGCGGAGCTGCCTGCCGCCCTCAGCCCGCTCCATCTGGTGATCCCGGCCGGGCGGGGACGGCTGGCCCTGCATCGTTACCGCTGGGAGGCCGGATGGATGCCGGAGGGAGAGCCGGTGCTGACGACCGCCTCCGCCCTGGCGGAGGCCTGGACGCCCGGAACCTGGCTGGTGGGGGAGTGGACCGCCCGGGATCAGGCGGTGCTGGAGCGGCATCCGATCGCCGCCTGGTGCATCCCCTGGGAGATCCCATCCCGGGTGATGGGGGCGGCTCGGCGGGCCTGGGCACGCTATCAGGCCGGCGAACGCCCGGATCCGGCCCTCCTGCGCCCTACCTATCTGCGCACACCCAGCGTCCCGGAAGGTTAACCTCCCGCGCCGATTGAAATCGGCCTTCCGAGACGCTGCGCGCCGGGCGTCGGCCTCCGCCGACGCAGAACCCTTCCTGGTCGGCGCAGGCCGACCGTCGGCCGAAGTCCCCCGAGGTCGAATTCATTCGACGCACAGCACGCCGGGGGCCGGCCTTCGCCGGCGCTTTTCGGTTTCGCTTGTTTTCGTCCGGCGCGAAGATCCTTTGAGGGCGAATTCGCTCGAGGCTCGTCGATCGCCTCTTCCCCCGCGCTATAATCGGTGGGGGCTCGAGCCGGGCGTTCCGGCGGCGGGCCACTTTCGCGGCGGATGGATGGGCTTTCACCATTGAGTCCGGGCTGTGCGCGGAGGGAAGGCCCGGGCTCTGAGCCGGATACTTATGGGTCGAAACTCATTTCGACCGTCGACCGCGGCCCTGGCCGGCGGGGAGGACCGCCCGTCCGCAGGCGCCTGGATCAATGTGTAAAAGCTCCGCATCCGTCGCCTTCATCTCGAGGGAGAATGCCGGCGCTGGCGATCCCGGAGTCCGTTCCCTTTCAAATCGATCCGATGCGCTGGGAGGACGTCGCGGAGGTCATGGAGATCGAGCGGCGCACGTTCTCCATGCCATGGCCGATGCGCGCCTACGAGCAGGAGCTCCTGCGCAACCCCAATGCCCATTACCTCGTGTTGCGCCCGCGGGCGGTGCGCACGGCCCTGCCTCCGCAGCCTTCCCAGCGCCTGCCGATCCTGGGCTATGGCGGCTTCTGGTTGGTCCCTGACGAGGCCCATATCAGCACCATCGCCGTCGACGCGCCGTGGCGGGGGCGGGGGCTGGGGGAGCTGATGTTCCTGGCCCTGGTGGAGGAGGCCATCGCCTATGGGGCGAACTTGATCACCCTGGAGGTGCGGGCCTCCAACGCGATCGCCCAGCGCCTCTATCGGAAGTATGGCCTGGAGGTCGTGGGACGCCGCCCCCGATACTATCGGGACAACCTGGAGGACGCCCTGGTGATGAGTGTGGAGGAGGTGCGCTCCGCCGCCTATCGGGAGCGGCTGGAGGCCCTGAAGGCCCGCCTCTGGGCCCGCCTGCAGGCCGCCGGACCCATCTCCCTGCATCGATCCACGCCCAATTAGCAAACGGCGGAGACATCCTCATTCTATCCCTTTGAACTTTCCGGTTTGAGGGGCAGCGATGCGCATTCGGGGGTTGATCTTCGATCTCGGCCACACGCTGATCGAGCTGCCGGCGGATCCGGAGGGCCTGCGCCGGGAGATGTATGCCGCCGCCCGGAGCGCGCTGAGCCATCACGGAATCCGGGTCGAGGCGCAGGCCTTCGAGGCCGACCTCGAGCGCTGGATGGCCCTCCGGTATGGACGCTGGCAGGAGGACTGGCGGGAGTATCCCCTGGTGGAGACCTTCGGGCTGGCCCTGGCGGAGCTGGGCTATCCCGGGACGCCGGAGGCGATCCTCCGGGAAGCCGTTCGGGCGTTCCTGGCCCCTCAGGAGGCCCGCTGGCGGCTCTTCCCGGATGCCCTCCCGACCCTGGATCAGCTGAAGCGTCGGGGCTATCGCCTGGCCCTGCTGACCAACTCCGGCGACGCCGATCACTCCTGGCGGCTGATCCAGCGCTTCGGGCTTCAGCCTTACTTCGATCCCATCGTGATCTCCGCCGCCGTGGGTTGGCGGAAACCACATCCGGCTCTCTTCGAAGGGATCGCGGCAGCCTGGGGTCTCCCCCCGGAGGCGATCGCCGTGGTCGGCGACCTCTTGGAGGCAGATATCCGGGGCGCCCATCTGGCCGGGATGCGGGGCATCTGGGCGGCGATGGTCGCCGGGACCTCCGCGCCGACAGGGGCCATCCGGCCCGATGCGGTGATCCGGTCGCTCTCGGAGATCCCGGCGATCCTGGACCGTTGGGCGGATGGTG
Source organism: Thermoflexus hugenholtzii JAD2 (assembly GCF_900187885.1). Lineage (NCBI taxonomy): Bacteria > Bacillati > Chloroflexota > Thermoflexia > Thermoflexales > Thermoflexaceae > Thermoflexus > Thermoflexus hugenholtzii. Next base: position 18,089 of record NZ_FYEK01000024.1, read on the forward strand.
CGGAGGCATAGTTGACCTCGAGAGGATACGGTGGGATGGGGCGGGGAGTGCGGGTTTTCCTGGAAGCGATCAAGTTCGAGCACACCATCTTCGCCCTCCCCTTCGCTTACATCGGGATGCTGCTGGCGGCCGGAGGGTGGCCCCGCCTGGATCAGGTGTTCTGGATCACCGTGGCCATGGCGGCGGCCCGCACCCTGGCGATGAGCATGAACCGGCTGGCGGATCGGGAATATGATGCGCGCAACCCGCGCACGGCGAACCGTCCGTTGCCCCGGGGGCTGTTGCGGCCGGAGACCCTTCAGTGGGCGGTGGGAGTCTCCGGGGTGATCCTGGTGATCGCCGCCTGGGCCCTGAATCCCCTCTGCGTGGCGCTACTCCCGGTTGCGTTGCTCTTCCTCATTGGCTACCACTACACGAAGCGCTTTACCTGGCTCAGCCACTGGATCCTGGGGTTCACCGACGGCCTGGCCCCGATGGGAGCCTGGATCGCTCTGCGGGGCTCCTTCTGGAAACCGGAGGATCTCCCCGCCTGGATCCTGACCGCTGCCGTCACCCTCTGGATCGCCGGCTTCGATCTGATTTATGCCTGTCAGGATGTGGACTTCGACCGCCGGGAGGGCTTGCACAGCGTCCCGGCCCGGTTCGGGGTGGCCGCCGCGTTGCGGCTGGCCCGCCTGAACCACCTGGGGATGCTTCTCCTGCTGGCCGGCCTGGGCCTCGGGCTCCGGCTGGGATGGCCTTACGGGCTCGGGCTGGCCGGGGTGGCGGCGCTGCTCGTCTACGAGCACCGTCTGGTCTCCCCGGAGGACCTCTCGCGCGTGGATGTGGCCTTCTTCAACGTCAACGCCTACATCAGCGTGCTCCTGTTCGCCGCCACCTGGGGCGGGCTGGCCTGGGGACGATGGTAGCGACCCGCTCGGCTCCCTGCGCCGATCGGCAATCCGCCTCTCAATCGGCTTCTCGGTTTAATCCGGACCGTGCGCGCGGAGAAGGCCTTGGCTCCGAGCTGGAGGCTTGTAGATCGATCGAAATTCATTTCGACCGCTCAGGAAGGTCGATCATATGGCGTGGCCCGGCTCTCGGTCAGGGCACCAGCCGGGCGACGATCAGAAGGAGGGAGCCTACGAGTAGCAGAAGCGCAGCGAGGACGATCAGGCGCTCCCCCCAGCGTCGCCGCTGGCCGAGGCGGTGATGATGGCGGCGGCCCGCCTCCGCCTGCTCGGGATGCGCAACGGGATGCCCCTGGCGGCGATGCCACCACGCCCGGGCGCAGAAGACATATTCCCCAACCTCGTGAGCCTGGATCCATAGCGGATCGTGAGGGTCCATCGCCTTCCTCGCTCTGCCCGCGGACGAGGGTTCGCCCTCTCGTTGCCTGTTTTTGAGTCTGAAAATGCCTCCGGGCTTATGAGAGAGGCAAGAGCCGCCCCCCCAAACGGCAGTATCGCCGAATCGGACTCGTCGGCCTGGCCATGGGACTTGCGGCTCCTATGCAGGTTCCGCTCGTTCTGATACCGGTCCGGTGCGGCCGGCAAAGGCGGGAGCTGCGATCACCGCATCTGTAAGATAAGACCTTGGATGACGGCGGCCCACATGGCGATCTGAGCCCAAGGCTCCGGGTCTTCGTAAACCTCAACCGCTCCCTCCCGATAACCGCCTTGAAGCCAACCGAACTTCCTCCACTCGATTCGAGCCACCGGACGGCCATCAGTGTCCTCAATGCGCCCAATCTGGGGCCCCAGGATGAAGGGAAAACGGAGACTTAAGCGGAAGATACCGACAAGCTGCTCCTACCGGCTAAGGATCCGGTAATGTGGGATCAAGAAGCCCTGCTCCTCAAACTGCCATATCGGCGAGCCATCTTCTGCAACGAGACGGTATCGCATACGGGGAAGAATAAAGGGCCGCTCTAAGAGAAGACGCCGACCCGTGGCGTACTCCTCAACCTCCAGGATGAGCCTCAGAGCGGCGCGGAACTTCGTGTAGAAGAGAAGGCGGCGAAGCAGGCTTCCCCCCCGAATCTCCCGTATGCGGGCCAGCAATCGTCCCTCGGCGTCCCGGATGAAAAAGCAAGCGGGCTGGAGAGATGATACCGGTGTTTCGACCCGTAGGGTGAACATCACCCGCCTCCTTTCGGCTCAGCGGATCCGAGGTATGGCCGGTGTATACATTTGACCGCGGCCGCCTCCCAATAACCGCCTGAAGCCGGTGGCATTAGCGAGCCATCCGGCGGATCCCCGAAGCCGGCCCTTCCAGCAATGGCTCCGGCCGGACCCGATCTGATCGGTTGACAGGATCCGCCGCTTCTACTATATATACTCGGTGTAGCGCAGGTTCCGTTTGGGCCTGTCAGGTCTTCCCGCAAACCTCTGTTTTGCGAAAGGAGGAGAAGCCATGCGTCGGAAGAGTCTTGTCGTTGCGCGTGTCCTGGTCCTGCTCGCCCTGGCGCTGGCCGCCTGCGCGCCTGGGGCGACCCCGACGCCGACGGCCACGGTTCCGCCCCCCACGCCCACCCCACCGCCTGCCACCCCAACTCCGGCTTTCCAACCCATGAAGGTGGAGGCGCCGGATTGCAACTACGGTGGGGAGTTCAAGGCCATCGAGGCCGTCGATCAATATACCGTGCGTTTCACCCTGTGCTACCCCGATCCGGCCTTCCCCTCCAAAGTGGCCTTCGCTGCCTTCGCCATCCAGGATAAAGATTACCTGGACGCCAACGGCGGCGACACGGTGAAGATGAGCGAGAAGCCCAACGGGACCGGCCCCTACAAGGTGAAGGAGTGGATCCGGGGCGATCGCATCATCTTCGAGGCGAACCCGGATTACTGGGGCGAGAAGCCGAAGGCCAAGACCCTCGTCTTCCGCTGGTCTAAGGAGGCCGCCGCCCGTCTGCTCGAGCTCCAGGCCGGGACGGTGGACGGCATCGACAACCCCAACCCGGAGGACTTCGAGGTCATCCAGAAGGATCCGAACCTCCAGCTCTACATCCGTCCGCCGCTGAACATCGCCTACCTGGGCCTGAACAACAACCACCCGCCTCTGGATAACGAGAAGGTCCGCCAGGCCATCGCCATGGCCATCGACCGGGAGCGCCTGGTCAAGAACTTCTACCCGGCGGGCTCCATGGTGGCGGAGCAGTTCGTGCCGCCGGCCCTCAAGCCGGGCTACACCGAGGGCCTGAAGTGGTATGACTACAATCCGCAGGAGGCCAAGCGGCTCCTCGCCGAGGCCGGCTACCCCAACGGCTTTGACATCACCCTCTCCTACCGCGACGTGGTGCGGGGTTACCTGCCGCGGCCGGGCCAGGTCGCCCAGGACATCCAGGCCCAGCTCGCGGAGGTCGGCATCCGGGTTAAGATCAAGGTCATGGAGTCCGGCGCCTTCCTAGACTCGGTGGCCGCGGGCAACGAGCCCATGTATCTTTTGGGCTGGCTGGCGGATTATCCGGACGCCACCAACTTCTATGACTACCACTTCGCCAACGAGGCGAACCTGCAGTTCGGCAAGCTCTTCCCCGACTTGGTGGAGGAGATCCGCGCCGCAGCCCGGCTGAGCGACCCCGCCGCGCGCCAGAAGCACTACGACAAGGTGAACGAGCTGATCAAGCAGCACGTCCCCATGGTCCCCCTGGCCCATGGGGTTGCCGCCGCGGCCTTCAAGGCGACGGTGAAGGGCGCCCACGCCAGCCCGCTGAACAACGAGCGCTTCTCGGTGATGGATCCCGGCAAGGACGAGCTGGTCTGGATGCAGAACGCCGAGCCCATCGCCCTCTGGTGCGCCGATGAGACCGACGGCGAGACCTTCCGGGCTTGCATCCAGGTCTACGAGCCGCTGCTGGACTACAAGGTGGGCGGCGTGGAGGTGGTCCCCGCCCTCGCCGAGCGCTACGAGGCCAACGCCGACCTCACGGTGTGGACCTTCTACCTGCGTAAGGGGGTGAAGTTCCACAACGGCGCGGAGCTGGACGCCAACGACGTGGTGGCCACCTTCAAGGCCCAGTGGGACGCTAAGGATCCCAACCACAAGGGCCGCACGGGGACCTTCGAATACTTCAGCGCCTTCTTCGGGAGTTTCCTGAACGCGGAGAAGTAGCGCGGCCCTTGAAGCCTCTATCCGATCACCGGGGGGCGCCTGAGAGCGCTCCCCGGCGCTTTACGGCTGAATCTCAATGGGAACCTCGCACTGGGCAGCCTCCCGGGCCGCCTGATCCACCACCACCACGCGCAGCCGGTAAGCCCCCGGCTGGCTGAAGAACGGACGGGGATCAAACAACCACAAGGAGCCCCGAAGCACCGGTTGCCGCACGACGTCCCCCAGCGTGACCCATTGGTCTCCCGTATACGGCCCGCGGATCTCCACCTTGTAAAACTGAAAGGCCGGATGGGTGGCCGTCCCGATCATGGTCACCGCTTGGGAGATCACCTGGCCGGGGATAGGGATCTCGATCTGTGCGTTTGGATCCGGGCAGCGGGCTCCCGGAACGGTCGGGCTCGGGGTAGGAGAAGGGGACGGTGAGGGGGAAGGAGACGGGACAGGTGTGGGCGTTCGAAGAGGCGCCGTGGGGAGCGGAGGAAGCACAGTCGGGGAAGGGAACACTGGAACCGGCCGGGTGGGAGAAGGGGTGGGCGTGAAGGTGGGGGAGGGTGCCGCCGGGCCAGGCCCAGGGAAGCCCGGTCCCAGCAGCAGCCACAGGCCCAGCCCCACGATGAGCAGCAGGCCCGCCCGGGCCAGCCCGCCCCACAGCGCCATTTGCGCCATCTCCCGCTCCACCCGGAAGAAAGCACGGGCGAGCCGGCGATACGCGCGCCAGACCTGCCCCAGGGTGATCAGCCACAACAGGCCGATCCCCCCATACAGCACGGGGGCCAACGATTGAAGCAGCTCGCGAAGGGTTTCCATCAAGCGTGCGGCTTCGAAAGTTCAGACCCTGCTTCGTGGGGGAGGCGGCGCAGCACGCCGCGGATGAGGGTCAGCAGGCGAGGGGCCAGCACCCGACCGGCCTGAAGCACCTCTTCATGGGTGGGCGGCTCGAAGGCCTCCGGGTTCAGGACGTTGGAGATCCCCGAGAGCGCCAGGACGCGCATCCCCCCATGGCAGGCGACGATCACCTCGGGGACGGTGGACATCCCGACCGCGTCGGCGCCGATCATGCGCAGGAAACGCACCTCCGCAGGCGTCTCGAAACTGGGCCCGGCCAGCATCACGTAAACCCCCTCATGGACCGGCAAGCCCTCCGCCTCCCCGACCTCCCGCGCCAGGGCCCGCAGCGCCGGATCATAGGCCCGTGAGAGCTCGGGGAAGCGAGGCCCCCAATCGGCCTCGTTGGGCCCCCGCAGGGGGTTCATCCCCGCCATCCCCGGAAGCCCGATGTGATCCCGCACGATCATCACATCCCCGGGCCGGAAAGCTGGGTTCAATCCCCCCGCCGCGTTGGTGAGGATCAGCATCCGGACCCCGAGCAGCTGCATCACCCGGATGGGAAAGGTGATCCGCTGCACCGAGTAACCCTCATAGAAATGGGCCCGCCCCTGAAGGACCAGGACCGGATGTCCTTCCAGACGGCCGGCGATCACCCGGCCGGGATGCCCCTCCACCGTGGCGGCGGGGAAGCCCGGGATCTCAGGGAACGACCAGATCGCGGCCTCCTCTACCGCTTCCGCCAGCGCCGCCAGGCCGGACCCCAGCACCAGTCCGAGGCGCGGCCGGGAAGGCAGCCGCTCGCGGAGCCAGGCGGCGGCCGCCTCGTATTCCGAGCGGGGGATCACCTCGTGGACGTGCATTCGGAGCCCCTCATCCCTGGGATTTGAGGAGAGCCTGTCGCTTCGCCTCGAATTCCTCTTCGCTGAGCAGGCCGCTGCGCCGCAGGGCCTCCAGATGCACGAGCAGCCGGGCGCGGTCCTCCCCACCCTCCTCGCCCTCCAGCGCGAAGCGCCCCTCGAGGGCGGCTTTCTGATCCAGCATCACCTGCTTGAACCGCAGGGGGTCCGCGATGCAGCGCAGCCGGTTCACCCCGATCTCGCTGGCCGTCAGGATCTCGATGTCCCCGTAGTTCAGCAAGCGCCCCAACAAGGACTGGCGCAGCATGACATCGTTCACCTTCTCCAGGGATGAGTCCATAACGCTCTTGTTCAGGATCCCTTCGACCTGGACTACCCGCCGGGTGGTCACCAGATAAACCTCGTTCCACCAGCGCAGGAGGGTGTGGATCAACAGGATCAGGGGGATGGCAGCCAGCGCCAGGCCGGCGATCAGGAGCGGGGGCGTCAGGGTCGGGAAAGCGGCCTCTCCCGCCAGGGCTAGGCCGATCAACACGCCGGTCAGCGCCCCATAGCCCAGAACCGGGCGGAGGAGGACCACCGGATGGGGATGGGTTCGGAAGAGGATCTGCTCGTTCTCCCCAAGCAACCGCTCGATGTATCCCATTCCGCACACTCCTTTCCCGGGCAGACAGCGGGATCCGCCCACCCGATCGAAGGGACTCCCGCGAACCTCGTCTTAACGTTCGTCGGAAAGCTCCCCACGCCCGCCGGAGACTTGGGGGCCCTCGCTTTCCATCGCAGGCTCCCCGGTCCGGCCTCCCCCGCGCCGATGGGGCGGGATGGCTTCCATCAGCGAGAAAACCAGTTCGTAGCGGCCCATCGGCGGCATCACGTAAAGGCCCTGGACGAACTCCGCCAGCTCGGCGACGACCTCTTGCGCGATGCGAAGTCCTTCCCCCCGCGCCCGCTCCTCCCCGGCCCGCCGCAGGCGCTCCCGCACCGCCTCCGGCACCATGATACCGGGGACCTCGTTGTGGAGGAATTCCGCATGGCGAAGGCTGACCAGGGGGAGCACGCCGGCCAGGATCGGAATGGACAGCGGCCCCGCTTCTTCCTCATAACGCCGCAGGAAAGCTCGTAGGGCCTCCGGCTCATACACCGGCTGGGTCATGATGAAATCCGCCCCCGCCCGCACCTTCCGGCGCAGGGCCTTGATCTCCCGGGCCGGATCCGGGGCGTTGAAGTTCAAGGCCACCCCGACGAAGAAGGCGGTGGGGCGGCCGATAGGCTCCCCGGCGTGATCCTGCCCCGCGTTGAACCGCTCCTTGATCAACCGGACCAGGCCGGAGGGCACGATGTCCATCGCGTCCGAGGCCTCCGGATAATCCCCCTGAGCGGGAGGATCGCCCATCACGATGAAGAGGTTTCGCACCCCCAGCGCGTGAACGGCCAGCAGATCGGACTGGATGCGCAGGAGGTTGCGGCCCCGGGTGGGGAAGTGCAGGATGGTCTCCATCCCCACGTGGTTCTGCACCAGGAAGGCCAGCGCCCAGGGGCTCATCCGCAGTCGGGCCATTGGGCTGTCCGCGATGTTCAGCACGTCCACCCCGCCGGCCTTCAGGGAGCGGGCCACCTCCAGCAGGCCGCTGGCATCCGGCCCCCGGGGGGGATCCACCTCCACGCTGATCACCAGCCGCCCCGACCGCAGGCGCCTCGCCAGCTCCGTCGGGGGCTGCTCCATGGGCGCAGGGGGTGGAGGAGGCATGAGGATCACCGGCTGAGGCTCCGGAGCAGGCTCCGGATGAGCCGACAGGGTGCGGCGAATCGCCGCGATGTGCTCCGGCGTCGTTCCGCAGCATCCGCCGATCACCCGCACCCCCAGGGCGAGGAAACGTCGGGCGTAGTCCGCGAAATAATCCGGCGTGGCCGGGTAGCGCAAGCGGCCCGCCGCCATCTCCGGCCAGCCGGCGTTGGGCATCACCACCAGATCGGGAGGCGGTCCCCCGGCCTCCCGCACCCGGGCGGCCATCCGGCGGATCACCGGGAGCAGCTTGGCGGGACCCACGGAGCAATTCGCCCCGATGAGGGGCACCCCCAGGGCCATCAGGGCGTCCACAACCTCCTCCGGCGTGTGGCCCATCAGCGTATGGCCATCCTGGGCGAAGGTCATCTCCGCCACCAGGGGAAGATGCGGGGCAACCTCCTGGGCGGCCCGCACCGCCTCCACCAGCTCCGGGAGCGAAGAGAAAGTCTCCAGGATCAGGAGATCCACCCCGGCTTCGGCCAGGGCAGCGATCTGCTCCCGGAAAGCCTCGCGGGCTTCCACCGCCTTCACCCGGCCCAGAGGGGCCAGGGGAACCCCAAGGGGCCCTACCGAGCCGGCGATCCACACCGGGCGGCCGGCGGCCGACGCAGCCTGACGGGCCAGCTCCACCCCTGCGCGGTTGAGGCGGGCCACCTGATCCTCCAGACCGTGCTCCGCCAGCCGGTAACGATTCGCTCCGAAGGTGTTGGTCTCCAGGATCTCCGCCCCGGCCTCCAGATACAGCCGATGGATCTCTCGGACGACATCAGGGGCTTCTAGGTTCAGCGCTTCATAGCAACGATCAAAGGAGAAGCCCCGGGCGTAGAGCATCGTGCCCATCGCCCCATCGGCCAGCACCGGACCCCGGGCCAGACGTTCCAGCAGCGAAGGTTTGGATATCACCGCTCCTCTCTCCTGGGAGAAAGGGATCTGGGCTCCTCTCCACCAGCGATTTGACGAACCTGATCTCTCTTCAGTATACTATCCAACCCGGATGGGCGGGCGCTCGTCGGCTTGACCGGGAGAATTCGGACCGGGTATAATTGAGTCTGGGATGCCGACGTAGCTCAACCGGTAGAGCAAGCGCCTTGTAAGCGCGAGGTTGCGGGTTCGAATCCCGCCGTCGGCTTGACCTGGGCGGGTACCCAAGTGGCCAACGGGGCCTGGCTGTAAACCAGGTGGCGGAAGCCTTCGGGGGTTCGAATCCCTCCCCGCCCACTGAAACGGCTCACGCCGGGGCGCCTGGGCGCCCCGGCCAATGGCACCGGCCGATCGTTGATCCAGGTTGTCCCAATCGAAGCAGTTCTGCGAGCCCACGTAGCTCAGGCGGCAGAGCACACCCTTGGTAAGGGTGGGGTCACGGGTTCGAGTCCCGTCGTGGGCTCCTGTTCATCTCTCGGACGCTTGCGCTTGATTTTTATTTTTTGTTGGAAAACCACGGGGATGCCCGGCTCATGCCCCGGTCATCCGTATATGTTGTGCAGGCTACAAAGTTCCGAACCCGACCGAAACCTTCTTCGAGAGGAGGCGAGCGATGTCGAAGGCGGTGTTTGTGCGGGCGAAGCCGCATGTGAATGTGGGG
>NZ_FYEK01000025.1 GCF_900187885.1 Thermoflexus hugenholtzii JAD2
GATGGCCTGCATCCCCTCGTAATCGAAGCGGCTGGGGGTAGCCATGGGCGAATCCTCCGGATGTTCGAGATGCTCCATATAGATGATAGACATCGGCTTGCGCGTCTCGTTCTTCTATGCTGGACAAGGGCGAGGAGAGGACTTGAGATGGAAGGCTCCCCTTTTTGAGTGTCAGGGGGTGGGCTCGGAATCCCCTCGGAGACGTCGCGGCGGTTCTTCGGGGAGGGGGTGCGCGCAGCGGATGATCCGCGATGTTCTCTCCGAGCTTCGATCGGGCGGGCAGATGCCCACGGCGTCTGCCCGCCCGCTGGGTGGGGAAGCCGGCGAGCTCACCGGCCTCGGGCCTTTTGGAGCAGCTCGTTGGTGAAGACCCGCTCGATCTCCACGGGTTTCGGGATGGCGTTGTAGCGCCGCAGGACCTCATACAGGGCTTCCCACTGCTCTCGGGTCTGCCAGCCCAGGCCATGGGCTCGCGTGACCTCCGACTCCGCGTCCTTCAGCTCGGTCTCCAGCATGAAGCGCATGTGGCCCCGGTCCGCCTGAGGCGCGTATCGGAGCACGATGTCCACCGCCTCCTCCGGGTTCGCCCGCGCGTCCTCAATCCCCTTCAACGCCGCCCGCAGGAAGCGGACCAGCAGGCCCGGATCCCGCTGGATCTGCTCCTCGCTGGTCACGTAGGTCAACCCCAGGGTCGGCACCCCATAGTCCGCGGCATCCCACATCACCAGCTCGTAGCCCATCTGCTGCAGCAGATAGGGCTCATTGGACTTAAAGAGGGGATACACATCCACCAGCCCCTGGACCAGCACCCGCGGGTCGAAACCGACGTTGACCAGCTCCACCCGATTTCGATCCACCCCGGCCGCCTCCATAATGGCGAACAGGTCCGGGGGAGGCGTCCCCTTGTAACCCACCTTCTTGCCCTCCCAATCCTTAGGGGTCTGCATCCCCGAGGACTTCAGGGCGGCGAAGGCCTGCTGCCCTCGCTGGCCGATGAGGGCGATAGAGACCAGAGGGAGCCCCGGGTCCGCCCGCCGCTGGAGCAACACCGCCGCGTCCTGGGTGGTCACCTGGACGCCCCCGGCCATCAGCAGCTGGAGATGCTCCCCGCGGCCGGTGGAATGCTGGATCTCCACGTCCAGCCCTTCCGCGGCGAAGTAGCCCTTCTCCTTCGCCACATACACACCGACGAAGGGCAGGTTGGCCTGGGGCTTGTAGCCGGCCATGAAGACCATGTGCCGGAGGGCCGGGGTGGGGGTCGCCGGCGGGGCCGGCGTGGTGCACCCCGCTATCAGGATCAGCACCAGGACGATCCCTGCGCGAAGCTGCGCGCCGATGGAATTGCTGAAGAACCGCATCGTCACCTCCGAAACGATGGGGATGGGATGAAAGGCGTTGGGCCTTCTGAGGAAAGGCCCGAGGACGCGCGGCCTTAGGGGTGTGCCTCCTCCGGGCTCCACCAGCGGGCTCGCCGTTCCAGGAGGGCGGCCCCGGTGTAGCCGGCCAGGCTGACCGCCGCCAGGATCAGGGCGGCGGCGAACAGGCGGGGCATGTCCAAGTTGGTTTGGGCCAGCCACATGGTCCGCCCCAGCCCGCCCGAGGCCCCGGTCCATTCGGCCACCACCGCTCCGATCAGAGCCAGGGGGATGGCGGTCTTCAGGGCGGCGAAGGTGTAGGGTCGCGCCGAAGGCCACCGCAGATGGCGGAAGATCTCCCACGCCGAGGCGTCCCACGCCCGCAACAGCTCCAGCGCTGCCGGGTCCACCGCCCGCAGTCCGGTCATCAACGGGACGAGGGCCGGATAAAAGGTCAGCAGGGCGGTCATCAGCACCTTGGGGAGCGGCCCGAAGCCGAACCACAGGGTGAGGATGGGGGCGATGGCCACGAGCGGGATGGCCTTCAGCAGCAGCACCAGGGGCATGATCGCCCGCTCCAGGGGCGGCCAGAAGGCCGTGGCCACGGCCAGGGCCAGGGCGACGCCCATCCCCAGCGCCAGGCCGGCAGCGGCCTCCCCCAGGGTTACCCCCGTTGCCTGGAGATACAGCCCCCGCTCCGCCCAGAGCGTCGACAGGATCACGGAGGGAGCGGGGACCAGATACACCGGCACCCGGGCCTCGCGGACGATCAGCTCCCATCCCAGGAGGGCCAGCGGGAGGGCGAGGAGGGGCACCCATGGGGCCAGCCGCGCCCCCGAACGCAGGCGAGGAAGTTCCATTTCCATCGGGCTCATCTGGCGCCTCCCATCAGGGCTGCTCGAACGCGCTCCACCCATTCCCCGATCCGGCGCTCGTCGGTTCGTGGGCGCGGATCCGGGAGGGGGATGCGGGCTCGGATCCGGGCGGGGCGGCCGGCGAGGACCACCACCTCATCCCCCAGACGGACCGCCTCGTGGAGGTCGTGGGTCACCCAGAGGACGGTGGCGCCGAAGGCGCGCCACAGCCGCTCCACCTCCTCCAGCAGTTGTGTTCGGGTCAGGGCATCCAGGGCCGCGAAGGGCTCATCCATCAACCAGACGGCGGGGCCGGCGGCCAGGGTGCGGGCCAGGGCGACCCGCTGCTGCATGCCCCCCGAGAGCATCCGGGGGTAAGCCCGTTCGAACCCCTTCAGGCCCACCATCGCAATGAGCTCCTCTACCGTAAGGGGCGGCCGGAGGGCACGGCCGTTCACCTCCAGGGCGAGGCGGATGTTGCCTTCCACCGTGCGCCAGGGCAGCAGCGCCGGTTGCTGGCCCATCCAGCCGATGCGGCGGGCCGCCCGGGCCTGCGCAGGGGAGAGCTCCCCGATGCGGATCCGACCGGCGGTGGGCGTCAGCAGGCCGGCCGCCAGGCGGAGCAGGGTGGATTTGCCACACCCGCTGGGGCCCACGATCACGGTGAAGGAGCCGGGGCGGACCTCCAGGTTCAGGTCCTCAAAGATCACCCAGCGGCCCGAGGGGGCCGGGAAGGCGTGGTGAACGCGTTCCATCCGGATCTCCAGCATCCTGGGCCCTCTATCGATCCGCGGAAGGGATCACGCCGCGGCGGCCTTCCATCCGTTCCGGGAGGATGCGGAAGATCTCCCGAAGCCCCGGAGGCGGGCTTTCGAGCCGGTAGCGAGCGGCCAGCCGCGCGGCCAGGCCTTCGGGGCCTTCCGGGAAGATATCGGGGACGGCCCGGCCTTCCACCCGGACCCGTCGCAGGGGCGGCCAGGGCTCATCGATGAGCAACGTGACGTGGGGGTGAGCCCGGATGTAGCCCGGCCATCGGGAGCCCGGGAGGGCAGCGATCCAGAGGGCCGGGCGCTCCCAGAGATACCATACCGGCACCGCATACGGCCGGCCGTCCGCTCGCAGGCCGATCAGCCGGGCGATCCACGGCCCCTCCAGGAAAGCAACGATCTCCTCCGAACGGAGCCGTCGCAGGGAGAGCCCTTCCGGCTCGGCGGCGTAGGGCTGATACGCGGGGGCGCCCAGCCGGAGGGAGAGGCGAGCCGCCGCCGCCCGCAGGGCCTCGAAGAGGGCAGGCGCCGCGCGGGAGGCCGGCAGACGGACCGCCAGCGCCGCGGCAGGGTGGCGGCCGTCCGGGCAGATGGGGGCCGCAGCTTCGATTAACCCCCCGATGCGCCGACGGGCGATCCCTTCCCGCCGGATCCGCCCCCAGCGGGGGCCGGTTCGATGGGCGGCCAGGAAGATCCATCCGGGGGCGCTCCCATCGAGGGGAAGGCGGTCCCCCACGGCCCAACGGCCCACCAGGGGATGGGTGCCCAGGACTGCCTCGAGGACCACCACTTCCCCTCCGGCCGGGCGCAGCAGCGCGAGGCTTTCGGCGAACCCGCGGGCCTCGGCCCGGAACAGCTCCCGCAGCGCTTGTTCCGGGTGTGCCTGGGCGGCCAGCGCCCACCAGCGGGGGCCCAGGCGGTAAGGCCCGCGGGGGCCGGCCTGCTCCAAGTAACCGTGGGCCTTCAGGGTGTTCAGCAGCGCGAAGAGCCCGGTGCGGGAGAACCCGAAGCGCGCCTGCAGCGCCGCGGGGGCGACCCCCTCCGGCCGGGCGGCGATCCACTCCAGGATCCGCAGCGCCCGCTCCACCGCCGGCACCTGATGGATGTAGGCCAAGGATACCTCCGGTTCATTAAAGAAAACTATAATTTACTATAGCAGACTTTAGAGATCCGTCAAGCTCGCCCGGGGCTGCGGGTGCGTCCCAATTTTGTCGGCTGGGTGGGCGAGGGCATTGCCCTCGCCCACCCATGTAGGCCAACTCTGAGCAGTTGGTCCACATCGGGCTGGGCTTCCGACGATTTTGGGACACACCCCGGGGCTGCGGCAGGGCTTTCCGGTTTTCCAGAGGCGGGGTGGATAAGGGCGCTGGGGGATTGATTCCAGATCAACGGGTTCCAGACATGACAGGTAGGGGCGACCCGCCGGGTCGCCCCTACCGGATCCGGCCGTGGCCCCGAAAAACCGGAGAGCGCTGGGGGCTACGGCGTGTTTCAGGGCGGATCGAGCGTAGGGAGATAATCAGGGTCAGGCGGAGACCCGCCTGACCCTTTATCGCGCTTCGATGCCGCCGAGGGGCTCAGGAGGAGTGGGATGGATGCGCGATGGGGATCAGGCGATAGGCGGCCAGGAAGATGAGGGCGGCGGCGGAGACGATGCCCACGGCCAGCAGCCATTCGGTGAGGGTGGGGAAGTAATCGAAGCTCAGGCCCGGGCCGGTGAAGGCGAGGCGCAGGGCCTCGAACTCGGGCACCACCAGCGCGGGGATCACCAGGTTCAGCTTGGCGCTGAGGCTGGTGAAGGCCACGAGCCCGCCGGCGGCCGCCAGGACGGCAGGCCGAGCCCCGGGCAGGAGCAGCAGGATCAGCGGAAGGACCAGCCCCAAGGCGATCTCGAAGATCCAGAAGACCCAGGAGAACGGCCCGAAGAGGATCAAGCGCAGGGCCTCCACCCGGCTCGGGACCCCCGCGTAGAGGGTGGTGGAGTATTCCGCCCAAAGCAGCACGAGGGTGAACAGGAGCAGGCCCAGCACCAGGCCGCGCAGGAACCGGAGGGCTTCGGCGTCGGCGTGGCCCAGGAGGATCGAGAGGAAGAGAACCAGGGCCGCTCCGCCCAATGCGCCATCGGCCAGGAAGCGGATGGGGATCAGAGCGGATTCCCACAGGCCCTGGGCGCTGACCACCCCGAAGAGCGCCCCCTCAGCGCCTCCCATGATCACGGCCAGGAGCAGACCGAGGCCGAACAGCGGCCGGATAGCCGGGCTCTCCGGCTGCGCCTTCTTGAGATAGACCAGAGCCAGGAGGAGCAGCCCGTAGATCAGGTAGAACCAGGCCATCCAGGCCATGAGCGAGGTAGGCTGAGTCGAAAGATAAAGCTTCCAGAAGCGGAGGGGATGGCTGAGGTCGAGCCAGATGGCCAGCAACCCTCCGGCCAGGGCGGCCAGGGCGGCGAAGAGGGCGATCCCACTCAGGGGCTGCAAGGCTTTCACCCGCAAACCTTCTCCGAGGGCGGCGACAGCGAAGGCCCCGATGGAGATCCCGGCCAGGGTGGTGTAAACGGCCACCCACAGCCCCCAGGGGACGTAGGTGTTATAGGCAGCGACCGTGTGCCCGCCGGTGAGGCGCTGGATCAAGCCCACCACGCCGGCCAGCAAGCCAACGATGGCGATCCCCCACAGGATCCTCTCGACAGCGCTCATCCCCCGCATGATCTTCTCTGCTCGGCTCATGAGGACCTCCCGGTGCATTCGTTGGATGGCAGCGAATCAGAGTGCTCTGCAAGGACAGCGTCCAGCCATTCCAGATCCAGCCGGATGGCCTCGTGGGCGAAGGCGGCCAGCCCGGTGAAGAAGGGATCGGTGGTGTTAGAGGCCAGGGCCTCGCAGAAACGTGGCAGCCAGGGTAAGACGTGTCGGCGGAGGAACTCCCGGCTGGCCTGCAGGATCCGCCAGCGCTCCGCGTCATGGGTTGCCTCAGCAGCCCGTCGGGCCAGGTAGGCCAGGAAGCCCAGCTCCAAGGCGATGTGGTCGGGCGGGATCCGCCAGTTGGTCTCCGGCATAGCGGACCACTGCAGGTAGAAGCGGCGGACGGCTACCGCCGCGGGGCCCATCAATCGCTCGCCATGCAAATAGAACGAGGCGAAAGGAGGGGCAGGGACGCGGCCGGGGCCTTCCATCAAGCGGGTCATCTCGATGTTGAGGGCCTCGATCAAAGCCCGGTCGTTGACCGCGTCCCGGATGCGGCCTTGCAGCTGTTGGAGCCCTAAGGCCAGGGGCGAGCCTGGCTCCAGGGCCAGGCTCGCCACCGCGTTCAGGACCTTCTCGGTCAAGGGGTAAGAGAAGAGGGCCCGCAGCAGGCTGTAGAGACCTTCGCGTTCTTTCAGCTCGCGCTCCATCACCGGCTCTCCTTAGCCGAGCTTGCGGACCTTAACGATCACATCACCGTAGGCGGGCTGCCCCATGATGGGCGACAGGTTCTCGGGATCCACCAGGGCGTTGTGGTTCGGTGTGATGTCTTGGAAGGCCCACGTCTTGCCCAGGCCGGGGCTGAAACGCCCGCCTCCGCCGAACGGCAGCCGCAGCACGCCGGGCCGGATGGTCTCCACCAGGACGACCTTCCCACGGGTCTTGAACCCCTGCGGCGTCTCCAGTTCCACCAGATCCCCCGTCTTCAGCCCGAGGCGCTCCCCGTCAGCGCGGTTCATCTGGATCACGCCGATGGACCAGGTCCCGCGGGGGATGCGCACGCGGCGGCCGGTCGGCGTAGGCCCGTTCTCCCCGAGGATCACCTCCTCCACCACCCGTTCGTCGTTCAGCGGCATCCAGAGGTCCTCCGTGGGCAGCCGCCCCAGCCAGTCCACCATCTGGGTGCCGGACATGGCGTGGTGGATGCGGCCGGAGATCACCTGGAAGGGATACTCCTCCCGATACTTGGCGTAATCCGGGTTGGTGTAGGGGTTCCAGCGGGTTTCGAACCAGTAGAAGGTGGAGGGATACTTCTGCCAGCCGAGGCGCGCGATGCTGGGCGGCGTCTCGCCGGCCTCCTCGATCAGCTTGTTGTATTTGGCGTAACGGCCTTTGCGCTGCACCTGGCCGTCTTTCTCCACCGTGTAATCCCAGACGAACTCCACCTTCTTGCTGTCGGTCTGAAGCACCCCGCCGCCGTGGAACCGCTTCCAGCTCATGGGCCACACCGCCACGCCGTGGTGCTCCCGCAGCCACTGGACGGTGAGCGGCTCCCCGCGGATCTCCTTCTTCTCGTCATCGATCTGCACGCGGCCGGCCTCCAGGGAGTCCGGCGTGCCGAGGAGCTTGTAGCCCTTGGGCAGGTTGGGGTAGGGGAGCGGCTCTCCGGTGTTGGGCCGCCCGGGGGCTACCCGCAGGGCTTCGTTCCAGAAGTCTTCCTCGGTGGGGTATTTCTCCCAGAAGTCCTTCGGCTGGATGTCGGGATCACCCTTTTCGTGGAGTTTGCGAGCCAGCGCCCAGCAGATCTCATACTGGGTCTTGGATTCATACATCGGGCGGATGACGAAGTCGCGCAGGTAGAGCACGGGATGGACCGGATAGATGTCCGAGAGGCTCATGCGCTCCATATAACTGGCCTCGGGGAGGACCACATCGGCGTAGAGCCCCGTCTCGAGGAAGACGGTATCGATGTAGACCACCAGCTCCACCTTGTAGTTCCCCGTCTCGTCCTTCGCCGTCAGGGCCTCGATCCATTTCTGGGTGTTGGAGCCGGTGATCACCGGGTTCCCGGTGCGGATGAAGTAGGCTTTGATGGGGTAGCGGTGGCCGCGGAACGGGCCGTAGCGCAGGGTGACCCCTTCGATGAAACGGCGCGGGTAGTCGCCCACCACATCATCCCACGCCGCCGGCCAGTCTCCGTAGCCGTCCATGTGGAGCTCCTCGATCTTCCCCTTGACCTCCCGGCCGTTGACGATGCGGGTGACCTCGCGCTTGAGGAAGTCCCCGCCGGAGGCTTTGCCGCCCTTGCTGCTCTTGACCAGCTCCGTGTCGATGGCCCCGCCCGGGACCTCCATGTTCCCGGTGATGACGTTGAGGGCGGTGCCCAGGATGGAGGCCGTGTAGCCGTTGTAGTGGTGGCCGATGCCGTTCATCCCCCATACCAGGGCCGCCGGCTTGGTGATCCCGAAGGTGTGAGCCAGCTCGGCGATGGTCTGGGCGTCGATGCCGGTCCGCTCCGCGGCCCACTCCAGGGAGAAATAGGGCAGCCCGTTGAGGGGATCCTTGCGGTCCCACCAGCTCCGGAAGGCGGCCTCGAACTCCTCCCAGCCCTGGCTGTATTCCTTGAAGGACCAGTCGATGTAGCGGCGGAACGGATCGTCGTCCCGGTGGTTCTCCAGGATGTAGCGCAGCATCGCTGCGAAGAGGTCGGCGTCCGTCCCGGGCCGGATGGGGATCCAGCGATCCGCCTTGGTGGCGGTGTTGGAGAAGGCGGGGTCGATGACGATGATGCGGGCTCCGGCCAGCTTGGCCTCCACCGTGCCTCGGGATTCGTAGTTGATCCGGGTGGCGGTGAAGGGGTTCCAGCCGACGTAGATGATCAGCCGGGTGCGGTAGCTGTAATCGTTCTTCAGGCTGCCGTCCGGCTGCCGGACCAGCACCGGGCGCATGATGTCAGGCTCGATGCGCTTGCCCCCGAACATGAGCTTGGGCCCGTGGCGGCGCGGCGTGTCGCAGATCGAGCCGTGCTCCACGGTGTGGGGCGTGCCGAAGGCGCGGAAGAGATAGTAGTAAGGATCCCGATCGGTCACGTCCCCGCAGTCCATGATCACTGACTCGGCCCCGTATTTCTGCTTGATCTCGATGAGCTTCGTGGCGATGTAATCGAGGGCCTCCTCCCATGAGACCCGCTTGAATTTGCCTTCTCCTCGCTCGCCCACCCGGATCATCGGGTATTTGATCCGGTTGACGTTGTAGACCAGCTGCAGGCCACTCACCCCTTTGGCGCACACGGTCCCCGAGTTATAGGGGACGTGGATGTTGCCGTAGATGTTGGAGATCACGCCGTTCTCGACCTCGACAGCGAGGCCGCACTCGGCGGGGCACATCACGCAGGCGGTGTAGACCACCCGCTTGCCGGCCTCCTGTTGCTGTCGGGCCTCGCTGGCGCTGAGGGTTTTGAAGCCGTGGCCCAGGGCGGCCATGGCCGCCAGGCCTCCGGCGGAGGCCCCGGCCAGTTTCAGAAAATCCCGACGGGAGATAGTTTTGGTCGCGATCATCCCGGACCTCCCTCAAACCAGGTAAAAGACCTTGGGCTCCGTGCCCAGCTCCTCCTTCAGGCGGATCACATTGGGCTGGCTGACCAGCTCGGCGACCAGGCTCTGGGGATCGTTCAGATCCCCGAAGTAGGTAGCCCGCCCCATGCAGGAGAGCACGCACGCGGGCAGCTGCCCCCGCTCGATGCGATGGAGGCAGAAGTGACACTTGCGCACGTTGCCGACGGGAGAGGCATCCCGGCGTCGGAGGCGGCCCTGGCCATATTCGGGGGAGGGGAGCAGCTCATAGGGTTGGGGCTGGCCGCCCTCGAAATCGCTGTAGAAGTAGCCGGCGTCGAAGGAGCGGGCGGCGTAAGGGCATGCGGTGATGCAATAGCGGCACCCGATGCACTGGTCATAATTGATCACTACGATCCCATCGGCCCGCTTCCACGTCGCCCCCACCGGGCACACGGGAACACAGGGCGGGTTTTCGCACTGCATGCACGGCCGCGGGATGAAGCGTCGGGAGACGTGCGGGTAAGTCCCCCGGGTCTCCGTCAGCACGGGCCGGTAGGCGATGCCGGGCGGCAGTTTGTTCTCCGAGATGCAGGCCACCGTGCAGGCGTAGCATCCCACGCATTTGCGCAAATCGATGACCATCGCCCAGCGTCGCTGTTCCACCGGCTTCTGCAACGCCCGTCGGAGATCCTCCATCATGCGCACCACGGGGTGTTGCCCGCTCATCGCCTCCGGGAGCTCAGGGGGTGGCTCCAGCTCCCCCACCGGGGCACCCGGTGGGGCCGCCTCGACCTGATCCAGGATCCCCTGTGCGGCAGCAGGGGCGATCAGGGAGGCGAAGATCCCGCTGGCGAACCGCGCCAGGAACGCCCTCCGCGTCGCCAGGTCCGGCTTTCGAGTGCGGTTTTCTTGAACCATCGCATGCGCTCCCGAGCGAAGCTTTCCTTCGATTTCGAGCATAAAGGACCTGTGCCCTCCATGGGCCTGGGGCTCCTCCGGAAAGGAGACCTGGGAATTTTCCCAGTTCCAGACCCGGAAGGATCCGGGGACGTAGCCACCCGTCTTCATCCCCGTTACAATGGAAACGGGGCCAGGGCGCATAGCCGTCTGATCCTGCGGAGGCTCTGATGCGGGGGATGCCCTGGCAGATCTTCCTGGTCTTCGTGCTGGTTGCCTGTCAGAGGGAGCCTGCCATCCCGGTTCGCCTCTCCGAATCCCTCCTCCCTTCGACGGCCCTCCGCGTCTCCCTGGAGGCGGATGGCCCATGGATCTGGAGCTTCGATCGGCGGCTGGAGCCCAAGGAGGACATCCGGATGAACGCCTCCCTCCTCCGCTGGTTGGAGAGGCAGACCGGGCTCCGCTTCCGCCTTCGGATGGCGCCGCGGGGGCAGAGCGTGGCGGATGAGATCTGCGCAGGCCGGGTGCACTTCGGGATCGTCGGCACGGTCACCTACCTGCAGGCGTATCATCGGTGTGGGGCGCGGATCCTGGTGCGGGGCCGCAACCGGGAGGGTCAGGATACTTACCGGGCGGCCATCGTGGTCCCGCCGGATAGCCCGATCCGGGATCTTGCGGATCTGCGAGGGCGGTCCTTCGCCTTCGGCTCCCCGAACTCGACCCAGGGTCATTTAATCCCTCGCCTTATGTTGCAGCGCGCAGGCCTCACCTTGCACGACCTCCGCGCGTATGCCTTCCATGACTCCCACGCCGCCACCGCCAACGCGGTGATCAGCGGCCGCTACGACGCGGGAGGGCTGCAGGACACCCTGGCGCTGGCCCTCGCCGAACGGGGGCTGGTGCGCATCCTGGTCCTCTCAGAGCCGTATCCGTCCAGCGGCATCATCGCAGGGCCTGGGGTGCCGGAGAAGACAGCCCAGATGGTTCGGGAGGCGCTTCTGACTCTGGATCCCGTGGGGCGCGATCGGGCCTTCCTGTATCACTGGGAGCGGTCCGAGATGCCCCTGGGATTCGCCCCGGCTCGGGATGAGGAATACGCGGATCTGTATTGGATCGCCCGGGAGATCGGCTTGCTGGAGCCATGAGATGAGTCGTCTCTGGTTGTGGCTGGACCGCTATCTGCCTCGGCGCTTGACCACGCGCCTCATCCTGGCGCTGGTGATCCTGGTGGTGTCCGCGGGGGTCATCACCACGGGCATCCTCAACGCGCTGCTCGTTCGCACCCTGCGGGCGGAGCTGATCCGCAGCGGGCAGTCCCTGACGCGGGCGCTGGGGGAGAACCTGGCCAACGCCCTGGCGGAGATGGATCTGGTCACGGTCCAGGAGCTCCTGAACGCCGTCGTCCGGGAGAACGGCGATGTGATCTACGCCTTCGCGGTCGCCCCGGACGGGCGGGTGGTGCACACGTTCCCGGACGGCTTCCCGGCCGATTTGCTGCGGCTGATCCCCGCTCGCCCCGAGTCCGCGGGTGAAGGCCTCTTGTTGAAGACCGAACGCGGCCTGGTACGGGACTTCGCCTACCGGCCGCTGGATGGGATCCCGGCGGAGATCCATGTGGGCCTCAGCGAGGCGCGCATCGTCGCGTTGCAGGCCTGGGTGACCCGCTTTCTGATCGGACTGACCGCCCTCGGCTGTCTGGTCGCGGCCGGGATGGCCTACAGTTTCGGCCGCGTGGTGGTTTTCCCTCTGGTGGAGCTGGCCCGTCAGGCTCAGCGTCTGGGCCAAGGTCACCTCGATGAGCGGGTCCATCTGCCGCCCGGCGGGGAGATCGGGGATCTCGCCCGTGCCTTCAACCAGATGGCGGATGAGATCCAGCAAGCGATCCGTCG
The DNA here is from genome assembly GCF_900187885.1 of Thermoflexus hugenholtzii JAD2. Lineage (NCBI taxonomy): Bacteria > Bacillati > Chloroflexota > Thermoflexia > Thermoflexales > Thermoflexaceae > Thermoflexus > Thermoflexus hugenholtzii. The sequence continues at coordinate 11,998 of NZ_FYEK01000025.1, forward strand.
GCTGCAGGATTCCGAGGCGGGCTATCGCAACCTCTTGATGGCGGCCAGCGCGGTGGGCGAGGGCATCGCCCTGATCGGGGCGGAGGGCCCGGAGGAGGGGAAGCTGCTCTTCGTCAACGAGGCCTTCGCCCGCCAGCTGGGCTGCCGGCCGGAGGAGCTCCTCGGGTTGAACGCGGCCAGCATCCTGCCTCCCCGTTCGGTGGAGATCGCCTCCCGGCTCTGGCAGAGCCTCCGCCAGGGGCAGCCCGTCGCCCCGGTCGAGCTGGTGGTGACCGACCGGGAGGGTCGATCTCGTGTCCTGGAGACCATGGGGACCCGCATCCGCTATCAAGGCCGATGGGTCCTGGTCTGGTTCGCCCGGGACATCACCGAGCGCAAGGCGCGGGAGGAGGCCCTCCGCCGTCGGAACCGCGAGCTGATGGCGCTGAACGCGGTGGCCCTGGCCATGGGGGAGTCCCTCCCGCCGGACCGCCTTCTACAGCGCGTTCTGCAACAGGTTCTGAACGCCCTGGAGCTCCAGGTGGGTTGGATCTGCATGCTGGATGAGGCGGATCAGCCCTATCTGGCCATCTGGTACGGCCCGGAGCTGCTGTCGGTCCCTTCGATGGAGTCGCTGTTCAGCTTCCCGGTGTGCCGTTGCGGCCAGGTGTTACGGGATGGGCGGCCGGCGGTGGTGGGGGCCTCGGAATCGGCCTGCGCCGTATATCGCATCCGTTCGCTGCTCGGGATGCCTCTGGTCTGCCATGCCGCGGTGCCGATCCCGATCGGAGGGCGCGTCCGCGGGGTTCTGGGGGTGGCCGCGGAGGATCTGGAGGCGTTCAACGAGGCGGAGATGGCGCTGCTGGTGACCGTGGGGCAGCAGATCGGCCTGGCCCTGGAGAACGCCCAGCTCTGGGAGGAACTGCGTCGCAAGGAGAGGATCCGCGGGGAGCTGCTGGCTCGCCTGATGCGCGCCCAGGAGGAGGAGCGCCTCCGCATCGCCCGCGAGCTTCACGATGGGATCGGCCAGTCCCTGAGCGCGCTGGTCTTCGGGCTGAACGCGGTCAGCCTGGCCCTCACCCAGGCGCCCTCGGAGGTGCCCCGGTTGCTGGATCGTCTGAAGATCTCCGCCAGCGAGACCATCCGGGAGCTTCAGACGATCATCTATGATCTGCGCCCCACGCTTCTGGACGACCTGGGCCTGATCCAGGCCCTGAAATGGTATACCCGGGAGCGCCTTGAGGCGCGCGACGTCCGCGTGATCTTCGAGATCCCGGAGCACGTTCCGCGCCTCCCCCCTGAGATCGAAACGGCGCTCTTTCGGATCGCCCAAGAGGCCATCACGAACATCTGCAAGCATGCGGAGGCGACCGAGGCGCGCATCCGCCTCGCGTTGCAGCCGGGATGGGTGGAGCTCGAGATCGCGGACAATGGGATCGGCTTCGTCTGGTCAGAGGTCCAGAAGGGGGATGGCGCCCGCCGAGGGTGGGGGCTGCTCGGGATCCAGGAACGGGTGGAGTTGCTGGGCGGGGAGATGAAGATCGAAAGCGCGCCCGGGCAGGGGACACGCCTTCGGGTTCGCCTGCCGATGGGAGGGTAGGAGATGGGGATCCGCATCCTGATCGCCGATGACCATGCGATCGTGCGCGCCGGCATCCGGGCGCTGCTTCAGCTGTATCCGGATTTCGAGGTCGTGGGCGAGGCGGCGGATGGCCATGAGGCCATCCTTCAGACGCGCCGGCTGCAGCCGGACATCGTCCTGATGGACATCGGGATGCCGGGGATGGATGGCCTGGCAGCGACCCGCGAGATCGTCCGCATTGCCCCCCGCACCCGGGTGCTGATCCTGAGCCAGCATGAGAACCGGGAGTATGTGATGCCGGCGCTGCGAGCGGGGGCCTCCGGCTATGTGCTCAAGCGGGCCCCCGATGAGACCCTGATCCGGGCGATCCGAGCGGTCTACGCCGGTGAAACCTATATGGATCCTCGCCTGACGGACCTCCTGGTGGAAGAGGTGCGGCGCTCCGGGGAAGGGCCGACGGATCCCCTGGAGACCCTCAGCGAGCGGGAACGGGAGATCCTGGTCCTCCTGGCCCAGGGGAAGAGCTATCAGGAGATCGCCCAGACGCTGTTCATCAGCGTGAAGACGGTGGATTTCCACCGGGCGAACCTAATGCGCAAGCTCGGCCTGAAGAACCGCGCGGAGCTCGTCCAGTTCGCCATGCGCCGGGGTCTGATTTAGGAAGCTCGCCCGGTGCGCCGGCTTCTCGGAGGACCGGTCAGGGTGTTCCGTGGCAGCGCCGGAAGTTCCGGAGGTGTTCCTCCTGGGTGCGGGCAAACCAGTGGCTGCCGTCTTTCTTCAGGCAGTCCGCCATGAAGTAGAGATAATCCGTCTGCGCCGGGTTGAGGACCGCCTCGATGGAGGCCAGGCCCGGGTTGGCGATGGGCCCGGGAGGCAGCCCTGGATAGCGATAGGTGTTATACGGGGAGTCCACCTGCAGGTCGTCTAAGGTGAGGGGGCTCTTCCACCACGTTTTCTGATCCGCCTGATACCCCAGGGCGTACTGCACCGTGGGATCGGCGTCCAGCTTCATCCCGATGGCCAGCCGGTTGAGGTAGACGCTGGCAATGAGGGGGCGCTCCGCAGGGAGGACAGCCTCCCGTTCCACGATGGAGGCCAGGGTGACGACCTGATGGAGGGTGAGTCCCCGGGCCCGGGCGGCAGCGATCCGCTCCGGCGTCACCTTGCGCCCGAAGTTCTCCAGCATCCGCGCGATCAGATCCTCCGCCGTGGCGTCCCGGGCCAGCCGGTAGGTGTCGGGGAACAGATAGCCTTCCAGCGTCGCCCCCGGCGGCAGGTCGGCGAGGAAGGCGAAGCGGGCGCGCCAGCGCATCCCATCCCGCGCGGCGGACAGGACGGCGGAGGCCGAAAGATGGGTCTGGGCGGCGACGGCCTCGGCCACCTCCTCCAGGCGCAGGCCCTCCCGGATGCGCACCGTCCACTCCGCCTTGCGGCCGGCGCGGAGGGCCTCGGCGACCTGCGGGATGGTCATTGTTTTGCGGAGCGTGTATTCCCCTGCCTGGATCTCCCGGTCCAGGCCGTGATAGCGCACATAAGCCCGGAAGAGGAAGGCGTCCTGGATCAGGCCAGCCTCCTCCAGGGCCTGGGCGACCTCGGTCACGGACTGGCCGGGCTGGATGACGAAGGTCACCGGGGTGGGATCACTGCCGGCGGGCTGTTGCAAGTCGTCCCGGCGCAGGAACAGGTAAAGGCCTAACCCCCAGTCCAGGGGGGAGCCCGAGAGGGTGGGACCGGCGCCTGCGTCCGGGCGTCCGAGGCGGGGGAGGAGGGCGGCTCCCAGGGCGCCGCAGAAGAACACCACAGTCCCGATCATCAGGAGCCATCGCCAAAGGGAGCGGGAAGCACGTCGTCGGGCCATGCGGGCTTCACTCCGAGGGGGGATCTTCGCGGGGCTCAGGGGCCCGCTGCGCTTCCAGGTAATCCTGTAAGATCACCGCCGCTGCCTCGGCGTCCAGGGGCTCCCGGCGTCGGGCGCCCCGCAGGGCCCGATAGGCGGCGGCGGTGACGGTGGAGAGGCGCTCGTCCCACAGCACCACCGGGACGGGCAGCCGCCGGGCCAGGGCTTCGGCCTCCCGGCGGACCCACTGGGCCTGAGGCCCCTCCGCGCCCGAGAGGCTGCGGGGGAGGCCGATGACGATCTTTTCCACCTCATGCTCGGTGATCAGGCGGCGCAGGGCTTCCACCACAGCCCGCCGGGAGGTGCGCGGGAGGATAGTCAGGGGGCGGGCGATGGTGCGGGTGGGGTCGCTGAGGGCGACCCCGATGCGTTTCTCCCCGAGATCCAGGGCCATCACCCGTCCCATCCGGCCGGCTCCATGGGCAGGGGAGGCTGGGCCGCCTCGCCGGGGTAGGGGAGGCCCAGGTGCTCGTAGGCGCGGCGGGTCAGCACCCGGCCGCGGGGTGTGCGGTCCAGGAAGCCCAGCTGCAGCAGGTAGGGCTCCACCACGTCCATGATCGTGTCCGGCTCCTCGGAGAGGGCCGCGGCCAGGGTCTCCAGGCCGACCGGGCCGCCGCCGAACTTCTCCGCCATGGTGCGCATCAGCCGGCGGTCCAGCTCGTCCAGCCCCATGGGATCCACGTCCATCAGCCGGAGGGCCTCGGCGGCCACGGCGCCGGTGATGACGCCGTCGGCGCGGACCTGGGCGTAGTCCCGGACGCGGCGGAGGAGGCGGATGGCCACGCGGGGGGTGCCGCGGGCACGCCGAGCGATCTCCCGCACGCCCGCCTCGTCGATCTCCACCCCCAGCACCCGGGCGGCGCGGCGGACGATGGTTTCCATCGCCGGCAGATCGTAGAAGTCCAGGCGGAAGATGGCGCCGAAGCGGGCGCGCAGCGGGGCGGTGAGCAGGGCCAGGCGGGTGGTGGCGCCGATGACGGTGAAGCGAGGGAGGCTCAGGCGGATGCTGCGGGCGGCCGGTCCCTTCCCGATGATGATATCTAAGGCGAAGTCCTCCATGGCCGGGTAGAGGATCTCCTCCACAGCCCGAGGGAGGCGGTGGATCTCATCGATGAAGAGGATCTCACCGGCCCGCAGGTTGGTGAGGATGGCAGCCAGGTCCCCGGCGCGCTCGATGGCGGGGCCGGAGGTGATGCGGATGGGGACGCCCATCTCGGCGGCGATGACGGTGGCCAGGGTGGTCTTGCCCAGGCCGGGGGGGCCGTAGAAGAGCAGGTGATCGAGGGGCTCCCCGCGGGCCCGCGCCGCTTCGATCAGGATGCGCAGGTTCTCTTTCACCCGGTCCTGGCCGATGAACTCCTCCAGCCGCTGGGGTCGGAGGGCGAGCTCGATCGCCTGCTCCTCCGGGCGGCGATAGGGAGCGATCGTCCGCTCCGGCTGGGCCGGCTCGGGCACGGGCGGATGCTCCGGCGATGAACGATCCATCGTCTCCTTCCGACGCGCCACTTCACGCCTCCTGAGCGGCGGGTCTGGGCATCCCGACCGCTCCCGGATTGGATTATACCCTCCGCCAGGGCCTCCCGGCTCTCCTTCGCACCGGGCTTGCGCGTCGAATGAATTCGACCTCAAAAGGCCTTCGGCCGGTGGTCGGCCTGCGCCGACCGGGAAGACGTTATTGCGTCGGCGGAGGCCGACGCCTGGCGCGGAGTGCCTGGGGAGGCCGATTTCCATCGGCGTGGAAGGCCTTCGGCTGGTGGTCGGCCTGGGTGCCGAATGAATTCGGCCTCAAAGGGCCTTTGGCCGGTGGTCGGCCTGCGCCGACCGAAGGAATGGTCTTTGCGTCGGCGGAGGCCGACGCCCGGCGCGCAGCGCCTGGGGAGGCCGATTTCAATCGGCGTGAAAACGGCGAGCCCCTCGAGTGAAGGCGGACGGACGAATTCGTGTATTCGCGTCTTGATTCGTGGACGGCCTCTGTCCCTGCAATGGGCAGCCGGGCATTCATTCCGATCGAACTTATAATTGGGAACCGGCCGGCATCGTTGGGTCATGCGCCCCTACCCCTCATGGATGCCCTCCTCAAGGGATCAGCGAGATGGACGGATCTCTGAGCCGAGAGCAGATCAGGGAAGGGATACTCCAGCGGATCACCCCCGCGCATCTGCTGGCGTTCACAGTGCTGGTGGGGATCTTCGTCTTCCTCAACACTCACCCTATCCGTCCGCATGATTTCTGGTGGCATCTGGCTGCGGGCCGCGAGATCGCCCGGACGGGGCGCATCCCCCTCGTGGACACGTTCTCCTACACGCGGGCGGGGGCGCCGTATCCCTCCTACGCGATGTACTGGCTGGCGGAGGTCCTCTACTACGCGCTTTACACTGCCGGCGGCCCCGCCCTCATCGTGTTCTTCCACAGCCTGCTGATCACGGCGGCTTACGGGCTGATCCTGTGGGCGGCGTGGGAGGCGGGTGGGCCGCGGGCGGCAGCGGCCGGGACGTTGCTGGCGGCGGCCCTGGGGATCGATGACTGGAACGTGCGGCCGCAGGCCTTCGGCTTCCTGGCCGGCGCGCTGTTCCTGCGGGCGCTCTCGGGGCTGGAGCGCTCCCCGCGCTGGCGGTGGGCCTTCCCCCTGGGGATGTTCCTCTGGGTGAACACCCACGGCTCCTTTCCCATCGGGCTGCTGATGGCCGGCCTCGCCGTGGCGGAGGCGGCATGGCGGGTGTTCCGCGAGGAAATGGGGAGAGAGGCCCTGGGGCTGCGGGCGCAGGCCTTCGCGCTGGCCCTGCTCAGCACGGGGCTGAACCCGCGGGGCTTCGGCGTCTACGAATACCTGGCGATGATGGCCCGCAATCCGATGCTCCGGAGCCTGGTGCCGGAGTGGGCGCCGCCGGGGCTGGACCGCCACGGGCTGCTGTTCTACATCGCTCTGGCAGGGGTGGGGGCGTTGCTGCTCCTGCCGCCCCGCCGGATGGATCCGGGCCTTCTGTTGCGGCTCGGCCCCTTCGCCGCCTTGGGGCTCTGGACCTCCCGGGGGATTGTGTGGTTCGGGATGGTCGCCGCGCCGGTCGTGGCGGAGCGGATGGCGGGGTGGCTTCGGGGGCGGGCGGGGGCGGGGATCCCGTGGATGAACGGAGTGTTCCTGGGGATGCTGGGGGTGATGGCGGCGGCCTCCTTGCCGTGGTGGAAGGGGATGTGGCCGCTGCCCCCGGCCAAGGCGGGTCTGATTTCCGCCGAGACGCCGGTGGCGGCGACGGCGTTCCTGTTGCGGGAGCGGCCGCCGGGTCCGCTCTTTCACGCCCTTTCCTTCGGGAGCTATCTGATCTGGGCGGCCCAGCCGGACTATCCGGTGTTCGTGGACCCGCGGTTGGAGCTATATCCGATGGCGGTCTGGGAGGACTACCTGGCCATCAGCGGGGCGGCGCCGGACTGGGAGACGCGCCTGGCGCGCTACGGCGTCCGGCTGTTGATGCTCAGCCCGGCCGAGCAGCCGGCCCTGATCGCCGCCGTGGCCGGTTCCCCCCGCTGGGAGCGGATCTACCGGGACGAGGCCGCCGAGATCTGGCGGAGGCGGTGAGCCCAGACTGATGGACTATTTCTTTTCCCGCACCAGGAGGGTCAGGCCGAAGCTGACGATGGAGAGCAGGACGGCGCCGATGAGGGCCTGGAGGAAGCCGCTCACTTCCAGAGGGGTGAGGGCGGCGACCAGATAGAGGATGAAGGCGTTGACGACGAAGGTGAACAGCCCCAGGGTGAGGAGGTTCAGGGGAAAGGTCAAGAAAAGCAGGAGGGGACGGATCAGGGCGTTGGCCAGGCCCAGCACCAGCCCGGCCAACAGGATGCCCTCCAGCCCCGCATCCGGCTGGAAGGACACCCCGGGGTAGATCCGGGAGATCACCCACAGGGCCACCGAGTTCAGCGCCCAGCGGATCAGAAAGCGTTGCATCGAACACCCCCACGGCGATGGAATTCCGCGAGCCCCACCATCTGCTTGGCGACCGACCAACTCATCCTTCCGGCTTCTCCTGCGGGCCGGATCCTTCCAACGGGTTCCCCCCGGTTAACCGCTCCATCAAATCCAGAGCCAGGGAACGAAAGCGATCCTTCAGGCGCTTCGGCTCGAAGGGCCGGACCATCTGGACCGGCCATCGTTCGGGATCGTCCGGGAATCCCTCGGCCCGGCTCAAGGCCACGGCAAACCCGTAACGGTCAAACCCCGGATCCTTCCGAGCAGCCAGCTCCATCAAATGTTCCAGGGAATGCTCTTCAAGCAGAAAGTAAAGGTCAACCGCATCCCGAGGTTCTGCACGTCCGTAATAGGCCAGGGTTTTTTCCGCTTTGAGGTCCTCCCAAGCGTTGACCAGAACCCCGTATTCTGATAGGAGAGGAGGAGCGAATCGAAAGGGAGCATCCAATGCCAGATCCAGACGGATCTCCTCCCCGGCTTTCTCCAGGAGCATCTCCACGAACGTGGCGAAGCGCCGGATGATTTTCACCCCCCATTCCTTTTCCCGGAATCGCCTTTCCAGCACTTGGGAGAAAGGCCCCACCAAGCCTTCTTGCGTGGTGAACAGATCCAAATCAAACGAAATCCGATGTCCGAGATAGAACTCCGCCAGGGCCGTTCCGCCCGTCAAATAAAAGTGCTCCTGGTCGGGCAGGGTGGCCAGGAGGATGAGCGCTTCCTTCTGGGCCGGGGTGAGGAGACCTTTACCTTATTAACAAGACCCTTCCTCTCCAGAAACATCTCCCAGAGGCGGTGGAGCGGAGATGGCAGGTTCAGCTCGTCGAGGATCTCCGCCACCTCCTTCAAGTCCAGCGTCTGGAGGTCCTCCTCCCGGCCGTGAAGGAGGACCTGGCGGATATACCATTTGCGCTGGAAGGGATCCCGAAGGTCCAGGCGGTCTGTGCTCCAGACCAGGTGGCGCGGGGGCCGTCCGGGCTCCGCGCGCTCCGCCTCTGCCCCGGATCCTTCGGGAAGCCCCTCCGCAGGTTCTTCGATCCGCATCAGTCCCTCTCGCGTCGGATTCGAAGGCTGCGCGGCCCTTCTCTTGATTTTCGCGGATTCAGGGATTTGGGGCCAGCGGTCGCTGTCCATCGTAGGACAACTGCTCGCAGTTGTCCTACAAAGCGGCCAGGCCCGACAAAATTGGGATACACCCCTGTCTGGAGGAGGGGGATCCGGTAAGGGGCGCGGGAGGGCGCCGGCCCGGGGCGGCGCTTCAGCTTGAAGGGTTCTCCGCCTGAAGCAGGGGAAGGGAAAGCGAGGGCTCCACACCCAGGTCCTGTCGCATGCGGCGGCGGAAGCGCTCCAGGGTGCGGAGGGCCAGGGCGCGGCGCCCCAGCGTCCACCAGGCCTGGACCAGCAGCCCGCAGGCGGCCTCGTGATAGGGGTCCCGTTCCAGGAGGGCCTGAGCCAGGGCGGCCACATCCTCCCAGGCCCCTCGCTCGGCCAGGAGGCGAGCGGCCTGCTCGGCGGCGTTCAGGTAGAGGGCGAGCAGCCGCTCCCGCTCCGGGGCGGCCCATTCCTCATATCGGCATTCCTCCAGAAACTCCCCCTGATACAGGGCCAGCGCCTGGCGGAGCCATCCCAGGGCGAGCTCCGGCTGCTCCGCGACCTGCTGCCGGGCCCGGTCGATCAGGCTCGTGAAGAGATCCGCGTCGATGTGGAAGGAGGCCTGGGGGTTCAGGCGGAGGAACTCCCCCTCCCGGATCACATAGAACGGCGGCTCCCCGGGCCGCCGGGCGGGCTCCAGGGCTCGATGGAGCGCGTGGAGGGTCACCCGGAGCTCCAGGGCGGCGCTGGAGGGATCGCGACCCGGCCAGAGGGCCTCCATCACCTCCTCCCGATGCACCGGACGCCGGCGGTGGGCGATCAGGAACTGGAGGAGGCGGCGGGCGGGTTTGCGCTCCCATGCCTCCGGCGGGATCTCATACAGCCCCCGCCAGACCCGGAAGGGGCCCAGGGTTTGCACGTAGAGGGGCGGATGGCGGCCCCGGCTCCTCTCGGGGACCGCCCAGGGGCCAAAGGGCATCGCGGAGGCGGCGGCCTGGAGGACCTGCGGGAAGAGGTGCTGCAGGTAAACAGGGAGCAGCCCGGCGGACAGGGCGGCCTGCACCAGCGTCATCCGTGACCCTGCGTCATGGAAGCCCAGGAAAGGGGTTCCGGTGAGCATGAAATCATAGCCTTCCGCCTGGATGATCTGGAGCGCCTCCTCCAGCCACGGCCGCGCGGCCTCCAGATCTCCCCGGCGGAGCCACGCCCATGCCCGCCAGAGCCGTCCCAGGGTGCACAGATAACGCTCCCCGCAGCGGAGGCCCATCCGGATTGCCTCTTCCAGCCAGCTCGTGCCCCGGGGATCCTCGTTCTGGGCGGCCGCGATCCCTTGGGCCAGCCGCATGGCGGCGGCCAGATAGGCATCCCCGGCCTCCTGTAGGATTCGTGCGCCCTCCTCGGCGTGGGCGTAAGCCAGCCCAGGCCGCCCCTTCATGCCCTCGACCCGGGTGAGGCCGAGATGGGCCTCCGCTTCGAAGCGAGGGACCCGGATCTGTCGGGCGACCTCTAAGGAGGCCCGATAGGCCTCCTCCGCCCGGCGGAGGTCGTAATCGGGGCCGGAGAGCCAGCCATGGCCCAGGCGGGCCAAGGCAACACACTCCACGATCGGCGAGCGGAGCTCCCGGCCCACTCGCAGGCCATGTTCGGCGTAGCGACGGGCCGCTTCCCCTTCCCCGGTCATGGCGCAGATCCAGGCGAGCAGGACGGTGGCCTCCCGATGGGAACGGGGGATCCGCTGCCGCTCTGGCCCCCAGGGGGCGGTTTGCAGGAGGCCTTCGACGAGAAGACGGGCCTGGGCCAGCCGGCCCTGACGGATCCGCAGGCGAGGCTCGACATCGGGGAAGAGGGCGCTGGGATCCTGACAGCGCACCCGCTCCAAGAGAAGGTCCGCTCGCCTCAGTCGTCCGGCGTTCAGCAAGTTCTCCGCCATCAGCCCGAGCAGACGGATCCGCTCGCCCGGATGGGAGCGGGTCCGGCGCCAGGCCTCGCGCAGGAGGGGGGCGGCTCGGGCGGGTTGGACGGTGTCGAGGAAGACCATGACCTGGCCGATGAGGGCCTGGACCTCGGCGGCGGCGTTGCCCCGGCGGGCGGCCTCGTGGCGGGCCCGGGCGTAGCCCGTCAGGGCCTCGTCGAAGCGGCTGAGGAGGCGGGCGGCATCAGCCCGGGCGATCCGGAGGCGGGGATGCTCCGCCAGAACCGAATCGGGGAGGCGATCCACCCACTCCGCCAGTCGAAGATATCGGCCCTGCCGGATCATACGGTCCGCGAGGGCCTCCAGCTGATCCGCGGCCTCTTCGAAGGCGCCGGCCATCAGCAGATGGACGATGGCGGCCTCCAGCTCCCCGTGTTGCCCGTAGCAATCGGCCGCCTGTCGGTGGAGCGGCCGCAGATCCCCCAGGCGGAGCTGGGCCTGGCGTTGCAGGAACTCCTGGAAGAGGTGATGGTAGCGCCAGCGCCCCTCGCCGGCGCTGATCAGGAAAAGCCCCCGTCGCTCCAGCTGGGGAAGCAGGCGTCCGGCCTCCGGGTCCTCCAACAGGGCTGTGCAGACGGATGGAGTCAGCTCGTGGAGGATGCTGGTTCGCAGCAGGAAGCGCTGGACCGGCTCGGGCTGGCGGGTCAGCACCTCCTCGGCCAGATACGCGAAGAGATCGGGCAGGGCCTCCGGCAGGCGATCGAGCAGGGTTTCCATCGCCTGGGGCCCACTCTCCCGCAGGTGGTGCAGGATCATCCACAACGCGATGATCCAGCCCTCGGTCTCCTCGGCCAGCCGGCGCGCGGCCTCCGGGCTCAGGGGAAGCCCCTGGGCGGCGAATAGCTCCTGCACCTCCTCCGGGGTGAAGGCGAGATCGGCGGTGGTGATCTCCCGGAGCTCTCCGTGCGCCCGGGCCCGCGCGCTGCCCCGCAGCTCCGGATCGTGCCGGGTGATGAGGACCAAGTGAAGGGCCGGAGGGATCTGCTCCAGCCAGCGCTCAAGCAGCGCACGGATCTCCGAGCTGTCCGCAAGATGATAGTCATCCAGGACCAGGACAGTCTCCCGGGAGAGGCGATCCACCAGATCGTTGGCCAGGGCATCGAGGGCCGCGAAGCCCCCGGGCTCGTGGAGTCGTTCGGCCGCGGAGCGACCCAGCCGGGGGTCTAGGGACTGGAAGGCGTAAATCCAGTGGGCGAGGAAGCGCTGGGGATCGCGATCGGCTTCCGTCAGGCTATACCAGAGATAGGGCCAGGGACCATAGCTCAGCGTCTGGGCCACGGCGGTGCTCTTGCCGTAGCCAGGATCCGCCTTCACCACCGCGACCGGAGCCTCCAAGGCCTCCCGAAGTCGGGCCTCCACCCGGGGGCGTCGCACCCAGGTGGGTCGGGGGCGAGGCGGGATCAGCCGGCTGCGCGCGATCCGATCTTCCAGGGCCATCGCCGGGGGCGTGGCGGGCCCCGGCCCGGCCGGGGCCCGCCACGGGATGGATCACCAGTCTCCCTCCCGTGTATAAGGATAGCACCAGAGGGCCACCTGCATGATGACCGACTTGGTCCAGGCCTGGTGCATCTTCTCCACGTCCTCCGGGGAGTGACCCTTCTTGGCCAGGAAGGGCCGGATGGTGGACGTGATGGGGTAAATGAAGGCGATGAGGTAGCGCATCGGGATGTGCGGGACGGAGCGGACCCCGTCGGTCTGGTTCTTCTTGGTCCGGTGATGGCGCAGCCCGATCTCCTGCTGGTAGTTCAGCCAGTCCTGGTCGTAGGGGCGGTTGCAGGTGTCCAGGATCCACTGGCCGAAGCGCCGACGAACGGCCTGGAGGTAGTTCATGTCGGGCTTCCCATCGGGCCCCGAGAAGTAATAGACCAGGTGCGGCTGAGAGCCCACCCAGCTATACCAGAGGTCCAGGATGTCCTCCACCTGGTCGGCCAGGACCTCCCCGGCCATCCGCAGGTAGCGGACGTCCTCCTCGGTGAACATGGTGGCCTTCTGGAGATCGGCGAACTCCTCCATGGAGACGGGGGAACGGGCCGCTTCGGCTGTCCCATAGGTGTAACCGGGGATCGTCTGCACGGACATGGCGGACCTCCTTTTGGAATTTAGGATTGAATCCGTTAAAGGAGGAGACCCAGGGCTCCTCCCTTTCCGGCTTATGGGATCACGTTCAGTGTGCCGCGCAGGTGGACGTTTTGGGGATGCAGCTGGCACCAGATCGTGAAGGCGCCGATCTTATCCGCCTTGAAGGTGATGGTTTTCGTCTCCCCGGGCTTGATCACCTCAGAGATCCTCCTGGAAGGGATGGAAACGCGAGGGACGACCGAGCGTTCTCCCCCGCTGCTTTCACACCTGCAGGGTGATCTCCACGTTGCCTCGCAGGGCGTTGGAGACCGGGCAGACCTGCTCCGCCTGCTGCGCCAGCTCTTGCAGGCGATGGCTCTCCAGGCCGGGAGCCTGGGCCTCGACCTGCAGGACCATCCGGGTGATGCGCAGGGCTGCGGGATCCCAGGCGCAGGTGGCGGCCACCGTCAATCGTTCCGGCCGGTGGCCGGCTTGGGTCAGGACGTGAGAGAGGGCCATGGCGTAGCAGATGGCGTGGGCCGCGGCGAGCAGCTCCTCCGGGCTGGTGAGCCCCTGGGGGGCCTCCGCGCGGCTGGAGAAGGTGACCCGCAGGCCGGAAAGGGCTCCGCTTCCGACCTGAAGGGTGCCGCTTCCCGTCCGCAGGTCTCCTTCCCAGATCACCTGGGCCTTTCGCTCGACGAGGGGCATGGCTGGCCTCCTTACAATGGGTTCTCGGGGTTCTCGCCGATGGGGATCGCATAGCCGGCCCGTCGCAGGGCCTCGTCCAGCTGCTCCACGGTGGGCTCCACGATGTAGAAGGCCTCGTCCCCGAACACGATGGTCGGGGTGCTGCGGAAGCCGCGGTTGAGACGCTCCACGTAGCGGGCGGCCTCCTCATCCTCGTCGATGTTGATCTCGATGAAGGGGATGCCCAGCGCCCGCAGCCGTTCGCGGGCCAGCTCGCTGTCCTCGCAATCCGGTCGGGCATACATCCGGATGGGCAGGGGACCTCCGTGGGTCATGCCGGCACCTCCTCACGAGGAGTGAAATCCGGGCACTCGGTATAGGTATCCGCATCTGGCAAGGGGGCGTCCATGAAGGCGCAGTGGTGCGGGGCGGCGGGGTTCTCCGGGTGGGCGTAGGGGCGGAAGAAGGCGCAGCCCCAGCACATCTCATAGACCACCACGTGGCCGCCGGCCGCCAGACGGCGCACGATGTGCTGCAGGGCCCCCTGGAGGGTTTGCTGATTGGGAAGGGGGAGCTCCGCGATCGCCGCCTCCAGGTCATCCAGCAGGCCCTCCAGATCCGTCACCCGGCGCCGCCCGTTCCCCGTCAGGCGCAGGGTGATGATCCGATGGTCCTCCGGCCATGGCTCGCGGGCCACCAGGCCCTTGCGCTCCAGGGCGTCGGCCACCTCGCTGGCGGTGGCCAGTGTGGCCTGCAGGCGCCGGGCCAGCCCGCCGATGGTGCGCACGCCGGGGCGCGCATAGGCCAGGAAAAGGAGCGCCTGAACCTGGGCCGGGGAGAGGCCGTGGGCCTGGCCGGCCCGGCGCAGCATGAGCTGGATGGCCTGGGCGATGCGGTAGAGGGCGATGGCGATCTGCCCGGACATCCACTCCGATCGCACGCGCGGGTTGAAGGGAGACATCGGCGTCGCTCCATTACTTAGGAGTCCGAAGCAATTATAGCGAGGGCGCGGGGATCTGTCAAGGGGGTGGGGGAGCGCGGGGGCCAACCGACGATCCCTCGGTCGCGGACGCTTCGCCTCGAGGGGGGCGGCCCGGCCCCCGCGCCGCCTCCCTCGGCCCCAGCCGCCGAACCGCGGTGGACCCGTCTTTGTAACCCGGCTGTAACGCCCCCGGAACGGCTTTCCAGGAAGATATGGCTCAAAGCCTGGCAGGTGGGCGGCGTTTCCGACAGTCAGGAGGATTCGGAGGGCCGGGATGGATCTGCTGATCCGGTATCTGGCGGGGGGGCTTTCGGCAGGGGCGCTGTATGGGCTGATGGCCCTGGGGCTGGTGCTGATCTATCGGGCGTCGGAGGTGGTGAACTTCGGCCACGGGGATCTGGCGATGGTCAGCACCTTTGCGGCCTACACCCTGTTCCGCGCCCATGCCCCGCTCCCCCTGGCGCTGGGAGGCGCTGTTCTCTTCGGCGCGGCGCTGGGGGCCCTGGCGGAGCGAGGGCTCCTGCGGCCCGCGCGCCGCCGGCGAGCCACCCCCCTCACCCTGGTGGTTCTCACCCTGGGCCTGGCGCTGGTCCTCAACGGGCTGGCGGGTCTGTTATGGGGCCATGAGATCCGCACCTTCCCGGCGCTGGTCTCCGGCCCTCCGCTGCGACTGGGGCCGGCGGTGATCACCCGGGAGCAGCTCTTCAACCTCGTGGTGGGGTTGTTGCTCGCTTTGGCCCTCTACGCCTTCCTCCGGTTCACCCGCACCGGTCTGGCCCTCCGGGCGGTCACTCAGAACCCTGAAGTCGCTCGGCTGATGGGCATCCCGGTGGACCGCATCCTGATCCTGGCCTGGGGGGTGGGGGTCGGGCTGGGGGCCATCGCCGGGATCCTGGCGGCGCCGCTGATCTATTTGGAGCCGAACGCCATGCTGCCCCTCCTGATCAAGGGCTTCGCCGCTGCGGTGTTGGGGGGGATGACCAGCCTGCCCGGCGCGGTGATCGGCGGGTGGCTCCTGGGGATCCTGGAGAACCTGGCGGCCGGATACATCGCCACCGAGCTCAAGACGCCCCTTGCCTTCGCTCTCATCGTGGCCGTCCTGGTGGTGCGGCCGGCCGGGCTGTTGGGCCGACCGATCTCTCATCGGGTGTAGCCGGGGAGGGCAGGCAATGGCGCGGCGGATCGTCTGGGGGGCGCTCATCGCGGGGATCCTCGGGGTTACAGCCTTCACGCTGCCGAGCTATTTCCTCTACATCCTCAGTCTGGCCGGGATCTGGGCGATCGCGGTCATCGGGCTGGATCTCCTGACAGGCGTGGCGGGCCAGATCTCCATCGGCCATGCCGGCTTCATGGCCATCGGCGCGTATGCCGTGGCCTTGCTGAGCCTGCACCTCGAGGCCCCGTTCTGGCTCGCCTTGCCGGCAGCGGGCCTCCTGAACGCCCTGATCGGGCTGGCCCTGGGGCTGCCGGCTCTCCGCCTGAGCGGGCCGTATCTGGCCATCGCGACCCTGGGGTTCGGCGTCGCCGTGGTGGAGATCCTGCGGCGCTGGGAGCCGGTCACCGGCGGCTTTATGGGGTTGAAAGTTCCCCCGCCGGCCCTGGGCCCCTGGAGCCTTCGCAGCGACGCCGCCCAGTATCTCCTGATCGGGATCCTCCTGGTCTTTCTCGCCGGGATCGCCCTCCGGCTGATCCGTAGCCCTTTCGGCCGGGCCTGGATCGCCTTGCGAGATCGGGAGGCGGCGGCCCAGGCGGCCGGGATCTCCCGGGCCCGTTACCGAACTCTGGCCTTTGCCGTCAGCGCCTTTTACGCCGGGGTCGCCGGCGGGCTCCTGGCTTACCGGGTCGGCCGCGTGGACCCGGATGGGCTGACCCTTATGCACTCCATCTTTCTGGTCAGCGCCCTGATCGTGGGCGGCCTGGCCTCGGTGCCTGGCGCCATCCTGGGGGCCGTCTCCCTGACGGTCCTGTTCTATCTGCTCAGCGGCCTGGGGACCGCGCTGGGCTGGCGGACGGAGGTGGGAGACGTCCGCAATGTGCTGTATGGGGCCGCCCTGATCCTGACGGCGATGTTCCTCCCCGGGGGCCTATGGCGTCTCCCGATGTATGTGCGCGGACGCCGATGGATCCCCGTGCCCTCCAGGGCCCCGGCGGGGGAGGAAGGATGGGAGCGCCCCATGGTCTCCGTGCCCCAGATCCGCCTGAGGAGCACCGGGGGCGGGCGGCTGGAGGTCGTGGAGGTCTCCAAGCGCTTCGGGGGGTTACAGGCCCTCGACCGGGTGAGCTTCACCGTGGAGCCCGGGGAGATCGTGGGGTTGATCGGGCCGAACGGGGCCGGGAAGACCACGATGCTGAACCTGATCAGCCGCTTCTACGACCCGGACGCCGGCGCCATTCGCTTTGAGGGCCACGATCTCCTGCGCCGTCGACCCCACGAGATCGTCCGGCTGGGGATCGCCCGTACTTTCCAGAACGTGGAGATCTTCCCCGCCCTGACCGTCCGGGAGAACCTGCTGGTGGGCCAGCATCCTCAGACGCGGGCGGGTCTGATCGCGGTGGCGGCGGGCTGGCCCTCGGTGAGGCGGGAGGAAGCGCGTCTGCGGGAGCGGGCCGAGGAAGTGCTGGAGTGGCTCGGGCTATCGGCCTTGGCGGATCGCCCGGCGGGGAGCCTTGCCTTCGGCCAGCGCAAGTGGGTGGAGCTGGGCCGGGCCCTGGTGGCCCAGCCGCGCCTGCTCCTCCTCGACGAGCCGGCGGCCGGCCTGCATCCCGCGGAGCGTCAGGCCCTGCAGGCGCTGCTGCGCGGGATCCGGGAAGCCCTGGGCTGTTCCATCCTGCTGATCGAACACGACATGAACCTGGTCATGGGGCTGTGTGACCGGATCGTCGTGTTGAACTTCGGCCGGGTGATCGCCCAGGGGACTCCCGCCGAGGTGGCGGAGAACCCGCTGGTGATCGAGGCCTATCTGGGGGAGCGGCGAGAGGAGGATGCGCAGCCGACGGCGCTCCGGAGCGGGGAGGGCAGGGCATGAGCGTGGTGCTCTCCCTTTCGGCGGTCACTGCCGGATACGGCCCGATCCTCGCCCTCCGGGAGGTCTCCCTGGAGGTCCGGGAGGGGGAGGTGGTGGCCCTGCTGGGGGCGAACGGGGCGGGGAAGACGACCACCCTGCGGGTGATCGCCGGCCTCCTGCCGACCTTGTCCGGCTCGATCGCCTTTGAAGGGCGTCCCCTTCATCCCCTGCCGCCCGAGGAGCGGGTGGCGCGGGGGATCGTGCTGGTGCCGGAGGGCCGGGGGATCTTCCCGGAGCTCACGGTGGAGGAGAACCTGTGGCTGGGGGCGTGGCGCCGTCGGGATCTCCGGGCGGCGCGGGCGGACCTGGAGCGGGTGTTCCACCTGTTCCCGATCCTCCGGGAGCGCCGGAGGCAGCTCGCCGGCACCCTTTCGGGCGGGGAGCAGCAAATGCTCGCCATCGGGCGGGCCCTGATGGCCCAGCCGCGCCTGTTGTTGCTCGATGAGCCCTCCCTGGGGCTGGCGCCGCTGGTGGTCCGCCACATCTTCGAGGTCCTGCGGGCCATCCACGAGGCCGGGACCCCGCTGCTGATCGCCGAGCAGAACGCGCATCTGGCCCTGACCCTGGCCCATCGGGCCTACATCCTCCAGAACGGAGAGATCCGCCTTCAGGGAGAAGCCCGCGTCCTCCGGGAGAACCCGGAGGTCAAAGCGCTGTATCTCGGCCGTTGAAAGCGGAGGAGCGGTTTCCGAATCCTTCAGGAAAGGAGGTGCCCGATGGAAGGTTTCCGCCTGCTGTGGATCGTGGCCCTGGTGCTGGCGGCCTGCGCGCCGGCAGCACCCCCCACGCCCACCGCCGCGCCCTCTCCGACGCCGGCGCCGGCCTCGCCGACGCCCCCGCCCCCCGCCGCTACGCCGACCCCAGCCCCCAAAGTTCCCGGGGTCACTGCGGATACCATCCGGTTGGGGATGATCTGTGCCCTCTCGGGCCCGGTCTCCACCATCGGCAAGCCGCTGGCGCGGGGGATGGAGGCCTACTTCCGATGGGTGAACGATCAGGGAGGCATCCACGGGCGCAAGATCGACCTGCGGATCGAGGACGATCAATACACCCCGGCCAACACCGTGGCGGCCGCCAAGAAGCTGGTGGAGCAGGATGAGGTCTTCGCCATCGTTCGCCCCCTGGGCACCGCCACCACCGCCGCCATCCTGGATTACACCATCGAGAAGGGCGTCCCGGTGGTGGGCGTGGCCTCCGGCTCCTCCCTGTGGTCGAAGCCGTTCAAGAAGACGGTCTTCGGCATCCAGCCTACTTATGAGCGGGAGGGGCGGCTGATGGCCAAATACGCGGTGGAGGAGCTGAAGGCGCAGCGCATCGCTGTGTTCTACCAGAACGACGCCTTCGGCAAGGAGGGGGCGGACAGCTTCGTGGCGGCCCTGAAGGCCCGGGGGATCGAGCCGGTGGCCATGGTCCCCTATGAGGTAGCGGAGCAGGAGTTCAGCGCCCACGCCCTCAAGCTCCAGCAGGCCAACCCGGATCTGGTCTTCGTCTACGCCATCCAGGTGCCGGCGGCCAGCTTACTGAAGGAAGCCCAGAAGATCGGCTTCAAGCCCAAGTGGCTGATGACCTACGTGCTGGCTGATCCCATCCTGCTGGCCCTGGCCGGCGACGCGGCGGAGGGGGTCTACGCGGGGGCCTGGCTGGTGGATCCGGAGAACGCCCCGGAGGCGGCGAAATACCGGGAGGTGCTGACCAAATACTTCCCGGATGAAAAACCGGGCGGCTACAGCATCTCCTCCTACGCAGTGGCGGAGATCATCGTCGAGGCCCTGAAGCGGGCCGGGCCGGACCTCACCCGGGAGAAGTTCATCGCCGCCCTGGAGTCCCTGAAGGACTTCACCACCGGACTCACCCCGCCCTTCAGCTACAGCGAGACCGATCACGAGGGCATCAAGCAGATCGCCATCGTCCAGGTCCAGAAGGGACGCTGGGTGCCCGTCACCGGCTTCTTCGGCGAGTGAAGGCAAAGGCGGTGGGGGAGATCCAAGATCTCCCCCACCGGGATCATATCCTCTCCAGGACAGGAAAGGAGGGTGCCATGCCGTTCATCCAGCTGGATACGGGGATCCGGATGCATTACCGGGATGGGGGACAGGGGAAGCCGATCCTCTTCGTCCCCGGCTACAGCGCCACCGTGGACACCTGGAACTACGCGGTGCTGGATCTCCACGATCGCTACCGGTGTATCTGCGTGGACCTCCGGGGCCACGGGGATTCGGACAAGCCCTATTCCGAATACACCTATGACGAGATGTGCGGGGACCTTCAGGCCTTCATGAAGGCCCTGGACCTGTGGGACGTGACCTTCGTCGGCTGGTCCATGGGGGCCGGGGTGGGCCTGAAGTATGTGGCCAACTTCAACACCGACCGCCGGGTGACGCGGCTGGTGATGGTGGCCCCGGCCACCCCGCGCTTCGTGCGCACAGATTCAGAGCCCTACGGGATGACGCCAGAGGAGGCCCAGGCCGCCCTGGAGGGGATCCGCCGGGGGCTGCCGGAGGTGATGGCCGCCTTCGCCGACAACAACTTCAAGCGGACGGACATGCAGGCCACCAAGACCTGGTTCCTCTACTCCCACTGGCTGCGGATGCCCGCCTATGTGGGCTACAAGTATTTCAAGACCCTGATCACCGAGGACCTGCGGGACCTGCTGCCCAAGGTCGACATCCCGGTCCTGATCTGTCACAGCCGCGATGACAAAGTCTGCCACTGGGGCTGGGTGGAGTATATGGCCGCCCGCCTGAAGAACTGCCGGGTGGTGTGGTTCGAGAACAGCGGCCACGCCCTCATGGTCGAGGAGCCGGACAAGTTCTCCCAGGCGCTGGCGGAGTTCATCGGGTGAACCGATGGGAGGGGGAGGATTCGCCTCCCCCTCCCCCAGGGAGGTGCCAGATGCCCTTCGTTTCCGTCGGAGATGGGAGGATGCATTGTGTGGAGCGGGGGGCCGGCGAGGAGGTGGTCCTCTTCGTCCACGGGTGGCTGAGCAGCCACCGGTGGTGGCTTCCCGTTCTGGATCGGCTGCCCCCGGGCCTTCGCGGCTACGCCGTCGACCTGCGCGGGGCCGGGGAGTCGGATCCGGCCCCCGGAGGGCACACCTTGGCCGGCTACGCGGCGGATCTCCACGCCTTCGCCGAGGCCCTCGGGCTGCCTCCGTTCTTCCTCGTGGGCCACTCGATGGGAGGTGGCGTCGCCCTGCGCTACGCCCTGGACCACCCCGAGCGCGTAAAGGGCCTGATGCTGGTGAACCCCCTGGCCCCCTTCGGCACCCGCACGGATCCCCAGATGGACGCCTGGGTGCGGGCGCAGCAGGGCAACCCGGAGGGGATCCGGGCCATGGTGCAGCTGGCCTTCGCCACCCCGCCGGCGCCGGAGGTGATGGAGGCCCTGGTGGCCGACGCCTTGCGCTGGGGGCCGGCGGCCTACTTCGACACCCTGGACGACATGGCCCGCTTCCACGTGGTGGATCTCCTCCCAGCGCTGAAGGTGCCCACTTTGGTGCTGTGGGGGGATCGGGACGTGGTGATCCCCTTCGAGGGGATCGTGGAGCTGTTCAATCGCATCCCGGGCTGTGGACTGGAGATCTGGCACGGCGTCGGCCATTCCCCGGTCATCGAGCGCCCCGACGCCTTTATCGCCCTGCTGGAGCGCTTCCTCCGGGAGGTGAAGGAGGAGCAATGATGCAACGCTCGCTCTGAATCATCTCCGCATCGTATGGGATACGGAGGCCATGGCTCAGGTGGAGGCTTGGCTGCGTTGAAGCTCGGAGCATGGGAGGGATGATGGTCCACGCGGACTTTGTGGTGCGAGGGGGCCGGATCTACACCCTGGATCCCGCGAACCCGCGGGCGGAGGCCCTGGCGGCCTGGCGCGGGCGCATCCTGGCCGTCGGGCGCGCGGAGGAGATCGAGGGCCTGATCGGCCCGGGCACCCGCGTCCTGGACGCCCGGGGGGCGACAGTGCTCCCTGGCTTCCACGACGCCCACTGTCACATCCTCCTGTTCGGCCTGAGCCTGGTGGAGGTCAACCTACGGGAGGCAACCCGTATCTCTGAGGTCGTGGAGGCGGTAGCCGCCCACGCCCGCAAGATCCCGCCCGGCCGCTGGATCCGCGGCGGCGGCTATAACGAGAACAAGCTGGCCGAGCGCCGCCATCCCACCCGGTATGATCTGGACCCGGTCTCCCCCCATCACCCGGTCTGGCTCTCCCACATCTCGGGGCACATGGGGGTGGCCAACTCCCTCGCCCTGGAGCGGGCCGGGATCACCCGCGAGACCCCCGATCCCCCTGGCGGCCATATCGTCCGGGACGAGCGGGGCGAGCCGACGGGGCTGCTTCAGGAAACGGCCCAGGAGCTGATCAAGCGGATCCTGCCTCCTTACAGCCTGGAGGAAGTCAAGGCGGCGCTGGCCGCGGCCGGCCGCCGCATGGCTGCCGAGGGGATCACCGCGGCCCAGGACGCCTGGGCCGGCTGGATCGCGCCGGAGGAGTTCCGGGCCTACCAGGAGGCGGTGGCGGAGGGGCTGCTTCCCCAGCGGGCCTGGCTTCTGGTGGACGTGGAGCGGCTGCGCGTCCAAGATGAGCGCTTCGATTTCGCCTTCGGCCTCCACACCGGGTTCGGAGATGACCGTCTGCGGCTGGGGGCCATCAAGATCTTCATCGACGGCTCCCTCATCGGCCGGACCGCCGCCCTGCGTCAGCCGTATGCAGATCCCCCCGGCGTCTTCGGGATGCTGGTGCAGGATCCCCGAGGGCTCGTGGAGCGGGTGCGCCGGGCGCACGCGAGTGGGTGGCAGGTGGCCATGCACGCCATCGGGGACCGCGCCATCGAGGCGGCCCTGGATGCCATTGAGGAAGTAATGGGGCCGGAGGCGGCCCGGTTTCGTCCCCGCATTGAACACTGTGGCGTCGTGCCGCCCGACCTGCTCCAGCGCCTCCGCCGCCTGCGGCCGGTGGTGGTCACCCAGCCCCGCTTCCTTTACGAGCTCGGAGAGGGGTTTCGGGCCGCCCTGGGGGAAGAGCGGATGGCCTGGACGTATCCCCTGGCGAGCCTCCGGGAGGTGCCCCTGGCCCTGAGCTCCGATCGCCCCGTGGTGGACGGCGCGCCCCTCCGGGGCCTCCAGGCCGCCCTCACCCGACGGACCCGGGAGGGCTGGGCGCTGGTGCCTCAGGAGGCGCTGACCCTGGAAGAAGCTCTGCGCGCCTACACCGTGGGGGCCGCCTACGCCGCCTTCGCCGAGAAGGAGCTGGGGACCCTGGAGCCCGGCAAGTGGGCGGATCTCGTCGTCCTCGGTGCGGATCCCTTCGAAACCGATCCGGAGGCCCTGGAGACAATCCCCATCTATGCCACCGTGGTCGGAGGACAGGTGGTGTATGAGGGCAGGTGAAAAAGGGGCGGATCTGGCCTCTCCCAGGTGGCGAACGTCCGAGGGGCCGCTCGGGGGATCCGGTTGCGTGAAGCGCGATGGTTTGCAAGCCCAAGGACAGCGCCAAACCCACCCCGTGAAACTCTGAGGAGGAAAGGAGGGGAATGATGCGCCCGAATCGCTGGTTGCGGAGCGGAGTGATCCTGGCCTTCCTGATGGGGGCGTGCGCCCCAGCGGCCACGCCGACCCCCACGCCGCCCCCGCCACCGCCCACGCCGACGGCGGCAGCTCCTGCGCCGAGCCCCACCCCGGCGC
>NZ_FYEK01000026.1 GCF_900187885.1 Thermoflexus hugenholtzii JAD2
CCCGGCGCGCCCGGCGCCGCCGGCGGGCCTGGCCCAGCCGGGAGGCCGCCGCGGCCCACCTCCGATCCCGCCCCTTGTTCGCCGCCTGGCATCCGGACGCCTTCAAGGGCTACCTAGAGGAAGGCCTCCTCCCCTCTTCCGACGGCCAGGTCGTGCTGGCCTATCCTCCGGAGTGGGAGGTTCATATCTTCGTGAACGTCCCCCACGATGCCTGGCGGTTCGTCCCCCGCATCCCGGTCCCCACACTGGTGGTGCGGGGCGCATCCACGGACACCTTCACCGCGGATTCCGAGGCCCGCTTCCGTCGCCTGAAGCCGGATGCCCACTTCGCGGTGATCCCCGGAGGGCATCTCTTCCCGATGGAGCGGCCGGAGGAGACCGCAGCCTTGGTCCGGGAGTGGCTGACGCGGATCCTGCGTGAAACGTGAGCTCGGGAATCTCATAAGGAGGCTGCGATGGGTTACACCATCCGACGGGTGGCAGTGATCGGTGCGGGGACGATGGGCGCGGCCATCGCCGCCCATCTGGCCAACGCCGGCTTCGCGGTGGACCTGCTGGACATCCCCCCTAAATCCCTTACTCCGGAGGAGGAGGCGAAGGGGCTCACCCTGGACCACCCGGAGGTCCGCAACCGGATCGTCCGGGCGGGGCTGGAGCGGGCGAAGAAGGCCAAGCCGGCCGCTTTCTTCGTGGAGGACCGGGCCCGCTTGATCCGGATCGGGAACACGGAGGATCACTGGGATCGGCTGCGGGAGGCGGACTGGATCATCGAGGCGGTGGTGGAGGACCTGGCGGTGAAGCGGGAGGTGGTGGCCCGGATCGAGGCGGTGCGCAAGCCGGAGGCCATCGTCACCACGAACACCTCCGGGCTCCCCTTGCGGGAGATCGGCGCCGGGCGCTCCCCCGAGTTCCTGGCCCATTTCGCCGGCACCCACTTCTTCAACCCCCCGCGCTACCTGAAGCTGGTGGAGCTGATCCCGGGCCCCGCCACGAAGCCCGAGGTCCTGGACGCCCTGGAGCGCCTTCTGGAGCTCCGCCTGGGCAAGCGGGTGGTGCGGGCCAAGGATACTCCCAACTTCATCGCCAACCGCATCGGCTTCCTCTCCGGGGCCTTCGTGGGCAAATACACCATCGAACAGGGCTACACCGTGGAGGAGGTGGATGCCCTGATGGGCCCGCTGATCGGCCGGCCCAAGACCGCCCACTTCCGCCTACTGGACCTGGTGGGCCTGGATGTGGCGGCCTACGTCGGGCAGCACAGCATGGCCGCCCTGCGCCATGACCCCTTCGTCGCCCTGGTCCAGGATTCCCCGATGAACCAGGTCATGGCGGCGATGATCGAGCGGGGCTGGCTGGGGAACAAGGCCGGCCAGGGCTTCTACAAGAAGGTGGAGGCCCCCGAGGGGACCCAATACTGGCCGCTGAACCTGCAGACGCTGGAATACGAGCCCCCGAAGAAGCCCCGCTGGGAGTCGGTGGGCAAGGCGCTGAAGATGGAGGACCTGCGGGAGCGGCTGCGCTTCATAGCCGCCCAGGAGGATCGGGCCGGGGGGTTCGTCCGGGATGTCCTGGATTTCTACCTGGCCTACGCGGCCTATGTGGCCCCGGAGGTCGCCGACGACATCGTGGCGGTGGACAACGCCATGAAGTGGGGCTTCAACTACGAGCTGGGCCCCTTCGAGACATGGGATGCCCTGGGGGTAGCGGAGACCGTCGCCCGCATCGAGGCCCGGGGCTGGCCGGTGGCGGAATGGGTGAAGGACTTCCTGGCGGCCGGGGGGCGGACCTTCTATCAGTATGAGAACGGGCGGATCGTGGGCTATTACGACTTCCGGGAGCGGGCTTACCGTCGGCTGGAGCCCCATCCCCGGGTGATCGTCCTCCGGGAGCTCAAAAGCGAAGGGCGCGTCCTGGAGCGCAACCCCAGCGCCAGCCTGATCGACCTGGGCGACGGCGTCCTCTGCCTGGAGTTCCATACCAAGGCCAACGCCCTGGACCCCGACATCTTCGCCATGATGGAGCGGGCGCTGGAGCGGCTGGATCGGGAGGACTGGGTGGGGATGGTCATCGGCAACCAGGGGGAGCACTTCTGCGCCGGGGCCAACGTCTTCGTCATCGGCGTCTCCGCCCAGCAAGGGATGTTCGAGGCCATCGACCAGGGCGTCCGGGCGATGCAGCGCCTGATGATGACCATGCGCTACTTCCACAAGCCCATCGTCACCGCCCCCTTCGGGATGACCCTGGGCGGCGGCGCGGAGGTGGCCATGCACGGGGCCCGCATGGTGGCCTCGGCGGAGACCTATATCGGCCTGGTGGAGGTTGGGGTGGGCCTGATCCCCGCCGGCGGCGGCTGCAAGGAGATGATCCGCCGGGTGCTCACCCCCGCCATGCAGACGGAGAACGCCGATCCGCTTCCCTTCCTGCGGCGGATCTTCGAGACCATCGGCATGGCGAAGGTGGCCACCAGCGCCGAGGAGGGGCGGGCCCTGGGCTTCCTGAGCGAGGCCGACCGCATCGTGATGAACCCCGACTTCCTGCTCCACGAGGCCAAGCGCGAGGTGCTCCATCTGGCGGAATCCGGCTACCGGCCCCCGCTGAAGGCCAAACTCTACGCGGCCGGTCGGGACCTCCTGGCGGCGCTGCGCATCGGCGTCTGGCAGATGCGGGAGGCGCGCTATATCAGCGAACACGACGCCAAGATTGGGGAGAAGCTGGCTTATGTGCTCTGCGGGGGCGACCACCCCGAGCCCATGTGGGTGGATGAGGAGCACTTCCTGGACCTGGAGCGGGAGGCCTTCCTCTCCCTGTGCGGCGAGCCCAAGACCCAGGAGCGGATCTGGCACTTCCTGCAAACCGGGAAGATCCTGCGAAATTGAGGCAGGAGGGGCTTTGGCCCCGAACGCAGGAAGGGCTTTAGCCCCGAATCCAGTCTGAATCGGGAGGCTCCGATGCGGGAAGCGGTGATCGTCGCGGGCGTGCGAACGGCGGTCGGGAAGGCGAAGAAGGGAACCCTGCGGACCACCCGTCCGGAGGCCCTGGCGGCGGCGGTTATCGCCGAGGCCCTGCGGCGGGCCCCGGGGGTGGACCCGGCGATGGTGGACGATGTGATCCTGGGCTGCGCGATGCCGGAAGGCCATCAGGGCCTCAACATCGCGCGCATCGCCGCCCTCAAAGCCGGGCTCCCGGTGAGCGTCCCGGCCATGACCATCAACCGGTTTTGCTCCTCCGGATTGCAGGCCATCGCCCTGGCGGCGGAGCGCATCATGACCGGCGGGGCGGAGATCATCATCGCCGGAGGGGTGGAGTCCATGTCCCTGGTGCCCATGGTCGGCTTCACCCTGCGGCCGGACCCGGAGCTGGCGGTCGCGTGGCCGGAGGTGTTCATCAGCATGGGGCTGGGGACGGAGCGGCTGGCGGAGCGGTTCGGCATCTCCCGGGAGGACGCGGACGCGTTCTCCCTGCGCAGCCATCAGCGGGCCATCGCCGCCATCGACGCCGGCAAGTTCAAGGAGGAGATCGTCCCCCTGGAGGTGGAGGTGGCCGAGCCGGAGGAGGACGGCCGGGTTGTGCGCCGGAAGGTGACCTTTGAGGTCGATGAGGGGCCGCGGCGGGACACCTCGATGGAGGCGCTGGCGAAATTGCCGCCGGCCTTCAAGAACGGGGGCGTGGTGACCGCGGGGAACTCCTCTCAGATGAGCGACGGGGCGGCGGCGGTGGTGGTCATGGAGCGCCGGCGGGCGGAGGCCCTGGGCCTGCGGCCCATCGCCCGTTTCGTCTCCTTCGCCGTGGCCGGCGTCCCGCCGGATCTGTTCGGCATCGGCCCGGTGGAGGCGATCCCCAAGGCCCTGCGGATGGCGGGATTACGCCTGGAGGACATCGATCTGATCGAGCTCAACGAGGCCTTCGCCGCCCAGGCTCTGGCGGTGATCCGCCAGCTGGAGATGGATATAGAGCGGGTGAACGTCAACGGCGGGGCCATCGCCCTGGGGCACCCCCTGGGCTGCACGGGGGCCAAGCTGACCGTCCAGATCCTCCACGAGCTGCGCCGCCGCGGCGGCCGCTACGGCATGGTCACCATGTGCATCGGCGGCGGGATGGGGGCGGCGGGGATCTTCGAGCTGCTCTGAGCCCGAGGCAGGGATCGACGAGGAATCGCGAGGGCCCTCTCCGTCCGGGCCTCCCCTTTTGGGAACCCTGGCCTGCCCGGACGGAGAGGGCCTTTTTGAAGCGTGTTCGGTCTCCGGGGATGCGCTCCGGGAGGGAGAGGGGCGCTGGCAATCCCCTCACTCGAAGATCGGCCCCAGTTCCAGGGTGAAGCCGGGGAGCTCGGGGTCCAGGGGCACCTGCTGGACTCCTTCGTATCGCTCCACCGGGGCGCCGGGGCGGTAGATCTCCACGGCTTTGCGGTAGGGGTCGATCAGCACGGCCAGGCGGGCGCCGTTGGCCAGGTAGGTCTCCATCTTCTCTCGTAG
>NZ_FYEK01000027.1:0-87619 GCF_900187885.1 Thermoflexus hugenholtzii JAD2
GAGGCCCAGGCCCGCACGGAGGAGCGGGTGGCTCGCTTGGAGGAGGCGATAGCGCGTCTGACGGAGGCGCAGGCGCGGTCGGAGGAGCGTCTGAGCCGGCTGGAGGAGGCACAGGCGCGCACGGAGGAGCAGTTGAGCCGGCTGACGGAGGCCCAGGCCCAAGCGGAGGAGCGCCTGAGCCGGCTGGAGCGGACCGTTGCGGAGCTGACAGAGCGCCTGATCCAGCTGGAGCAGACTGTGGCGGAGCTCACGAAGCGCTTGATCCAGCTGGAGGAGCAGGTGCGCCAAATGGTCGAGGTGATCCGCCATCTGGCTTGGGAACAGCGGGATTTGCGAGACCAGTTGAATCGCTTCGGCTCCATCGTAGGGCTCAGCGCGGAAGGACGGATGGCCATCTACATGGAGCGGTGGCTGCAGGCCCAGGGCTATCGCCTGCTGATGCCGATCGCCTCGCTGCCGGTCGATTCAGAAACGGAGATCGATGGGATCACCCGGATTCAGGACGCTTCAGGAAACATGGAATGGGTGCTGGTCTCGGTGCGGGTGAAGGTCAGGCGACGGGATTTCGAAACCTTCGCGGGCGTGCTCCAGCGCCAGAAGATCCGGGAGCTGCTGAAGACCTACGGGATCACCGGGAAAGCCCGGCCCTTCATCTTCGGGATCGCCATGGAATGGGGGGTCGAGGAGGCGGCCCGCCGCCATGGGATCGGGCTGGTGATGGATGAGCGAGGGGAGATCGTATCTGCGGAGGTCTGGGAGCTGTGAAGCCGTCTTCACAAGTTGGGGGGACGCCTGAGGCGTCCCCCCAACTTTTCACTCGGCGTAGATCCGCACGTAGCGGTTCGGTTCCTTCCCGTAGCTGTGGGAGATCAGGTTGTACTGGCGGGCCAGCAGATGCTGCTGGCGTCGGATGTAAGCGTTCTGCGGCGAGAGATCCACGTAGCGGGCCTCCCCGTTGAGGATCTTCTGGATCGCCGCCTCCGCCTCCTCCAGGGCGCGGGCCAGCTGCGGATCCTCCTCCCCATCGGCCGGGGCCAGGTTCAGGATGTCCGCCAGGCAGCTCTCAATCTGGGTCACGGTGTTCGAGCGAACCACGTAGATGGGGATCCCGCGGCCCTCCGCCTCGGTGAGCGCCCGCGGATGCCGCCGGTAATGGGCCTTGGTGGTGATCACCACGTCCGCCTCGTGGATCTGCTCCACCACCTGGATGGGCGTCCCGAAGACGCTGGCGGCGCGCTGGAGCCGGTTGCGGGCCAGGCCTAACGGATACACCCGCAGCGGCCGGCGCGGCCCGTTGCCCGAGGGGGCCGGGGCGGCCCATGGCGATGGGGGCAGTCCCTCCTGCTCCTCCTCCAGGTCAAAGGCCCCCACTCGCTCGGCGCTCACCCGCGGGGGCGGCGTAGGTTCCCCGGGGGAGATGGGGGTAGTGGCGATGATTTCGCCCCGCCAGAAGGGGAGAGGCGACTTCCCTACCATCACCGCCCGTCGGAACCTCGGCTTCTCAATGTGGATCCGCCCCTCCTCATCCCGATAGCGCAGCTCCACATCCGGTTGCTGGCCCCGCAACAGGGCGTCCACGCTGGCGGCCACGTCGTGGTGGACCAGCAGGCGTTGCCGATCCTGGATCTCGATGAGCACATCGAAGGTAGGGGGCGCCCGGCGCTCCAGGACCGTCTTCTGGGTGCCGCGCCGTCGGGCCTCCTCGTCCGAGAGGGTCACGCTCTCCACCCCTCCCACCAGGTCGGAGAGGGTGGGGTTCATCAGCAGGTTCTCCAGGGTGTTCCCGTGGGCGGTGGCGATCAGCTGCACTCCCCGCTCGGCGATGGTGCGGGCGGCGATGGCCTCCAGCTCCCGCCCGATCTCATCGATGATGATGACCTCAGGCATGTGGTTCTCCACCGCCTCGATCATCACCTCGTGCTGGAGGCTGGGCTTGGGCACCTGCATGCGGCGCGCGCGGCCCACCGCCGGATGCGGGATGTCCCCATCCCCGCCGATCTCGTTGGAGGTGTCCACAATGATCACCCGCTTATGCTCTGCCAGGACCCGCGCCGCCTCCCGCAGCATCGTGGTCTTTCCCACGCCGGGGCGGCCCAGCAGGAGGATGCTCTTCCCTGAGAGAATGATGTCCTTGATGATATCGATCGTCCCGTAAACCGCCCGGCCGACCCGGCAGGTCAGGCCGATGATGTTCCCCCGCCGGTTGCGGATGGCGCTGATCCGATGCAGTGTCCGCTGGATCCCCGCCCGGTTGTCCGCATCGAACTCCCCGATGCGGGAGACCACATACTGGATATCCGTTTCGGTCACCTCCCGGGCGCACAAGGTGACCTCGCCATCCGTGTAACGGGCCTCCGGATAGCGCCCCAGGTCCAGCACCACCTCCAGCAACGCCTCGTTGCGGTTGCGATCCCGGACCGCCTGGGCGATGTCCGGAGGCAACACGTTGAGCAACGCTTCCAGGTCGTCTGTGATCTGAAATTGCGTCATTCTTGCGATCCTGCTCCTCCCGTCCAGATGCCGGAACGCCTTCCAGGGAGTTTCTGAAGGCTGTCGCTTCGAGATCATCTTATTCTACGGCGATCCTCAGGAGCTGTCGAGTTCCTGCAGCGCCGCCCGCATGGTCTCCAGGGGGGCCTCCTGTCCGGTCCACAGGGTGAAGGCCAGCGCGCCCTGATGGAGCAGCATCCCCAGCCCGTTGTAGGCCGGGATGCCGGCCACCTCCGCTAGGGCCATCAGCCGGGTCCGAGGGGGCTCGTAGATCAGATCGATCACCGCCTGGAGCCCCCACGGGAAGGGGCGATCCGGGGGCCAGAGGCAGGCTTCCACATCCGGGGCCATCCCCACTGGCGTGGTGTGGATCAGCGCCACGATGCCCTCGGGGAGGGGATCCTCCAGGTGGATGGGGTGCACCGGCGGGAGACGCAGGCCGGCGGCCGGGAACGACGCCTCCAGCGTTTCGAGCATCCGATGCGCCCGGTCCAGGCTGCGGTGGAGGAGGAAAACCTCGCCGACGCCCTCGAGGGCCAGGGCGGCCAGGACCGCGCGGGCGGCCCCTCCGGCGCCGATGATGGCCACCGTCTGCCCCTGCACGGACAGCCCGATCTCCTGCAAGGCGCGGCGGAACCCCTCCACGTCCGTGTTCTCCCCCACCCATCGCCCTTCGACCGCCCTCAGGGTGTTCACCGCCCCAACCGCCCGGGCCAGCGGGGAGATCTCATCCAGCAATGGGATCACAGCGGTCTTGTGGGGGACGGTCACGTTGGCCCCGGCGAAGCCCAGCGCCCGCAACCCCCGGATCGCGTCCTCCAGATCCTCGGGGCGGACCGGCAGGGGCACGTAGGCCCAATCCAGGCCCATGGCAGCGAAGGCGGCGTTGTGCATCTGCGGGCTGCGGCTGTGAGCCACCGGCCAGCCCAGCAAACCGACCAGGCGGGTGGTCCCGCGGATGCGCGCCATCGCTCCCCTCCTGGGCTCTCCTGAAGCGCGGGGCGGGCTTCCCGGGCCTCACGGTTCCATTTCGATCTCCGCGCCGAGGGCCTGCATCCGCTTCACGAAGCCCGGGAAGCTGTCCCCGATGCATTCGGCGTCTTCCACAATGGTCTCCCCCTGGGCGATCAACCCGGCCACGGCCAGGGCCATCGCCAAGCGATGATCCCCGTGGCTGTGGACGACCGCGCCGCGCAGCGGGGTGGGCCCTTCGATGGCGAAGCCGTCTGGATGCTCCTCGATCCGCGCGCCCATCCGGCGCAGCTCGGCCGCCAGAGCGGCGATGCGGTCGCTCTCCTTCACCCGGAGCTCGGCCGCATCCCGCACCCGTGTGGTTCCCTCCGCCTGAGTGGCCGCCACGGCGAAGATGGGAAACTCATCGATCATGCGGGGGACCCAGGGGCCGGCGATCTCAATGGCCTGAAGGCGGACGGCGGAGGCCCCCAGGAGCCGGCCTACGGGCTCCCCGTGGCGTTCACCCTCCGGGATCACGCGGATCGGCGCGCCCATCGCCTGAAGGGCCTCGATCAGCCCCAGGCGGGTCGGGTTGAGCAGCAGGTCGGTGACCTCGATCTCCGAGCCCGGGATCAGCAGGGCGGCGACCAGCGGGAAAGCCGCCGAGGAGGGATCCCCGGGGATGGCGCAATCGAGGGGCGAGAGCCGCTCGGCCGGATAAACGGTGATCGTCCTTCCGTGCTGCTCCAGGGTGGCTCCCATCGCCCACAGCAGGCGCTCGGTGTGATCCCGGGAGGGCGCGGGCTCCACCAGGGTGGTGGGGCCCTGGGCGTAGAGGCCGGCCAGCAGCAGCGCGGACTTCACCTGAGCGCTGGCCACGGGCATCTCGTAGCGGATGCCGCGCAGCGTCCCTCCCCGCAGATACACCGGCGCGTGGCCTTCCGTCGTTCGAACCTCCGCTCCCATCCGGCGCAGGGGCTCCGCCACCCGCTCCATCGGACGCCGGGAGAGCTGGGCGTTGCCGACCAGGGTGCTGGGGAAGGGGAAGCCGGCCAGGATCCCCATCAGGAGCCGCATGGTGGTCCCGGATCCCCCGCAATCCAGTGGGGCGGAGGCCGGCTGAAGGCCGCGCAGCCCCCGGCCGTGGACGATCAGGCGGTCCGCGGCCGGGCGCTCCACCTCGACCCCCAGCGCGCGGATGCAGCGCAGCGTCGCCTCGCAGTCAGCCGCCGGGAGCCAACCCTGGAGCGTCGAAGTCCCTTCCGCCAGGGCGGCGAACAGCAACGCCCGGTGGGAGAGGGATTTATCCCCGGGCACCCGGATCACACCATGCAGACGAGCGGGTGGGCGAACCCTCAAGCGCATCGATCCTTTCCTGCGTGATCCGAGATGGTGAAGATCCCCTGGCTCTGGAACGGATCCTAGAGCCTCGTCTTTCCCCATTATAATTTGAAGCGGGCATCCCTCGTCCTCGGCGGCCTTGGGGATATCCCAAACAGTGGATAGGAGGTGGCGATGGAGCGGAAGCCCAAGCCGTATACGGTGGCCGAGATCATGACCTCGCCGGTAGTGACCGTCCCGCCGGATATGCCGGTGGAGGAGGCGCTGCATCTGATGGTGCAAAAGGGGATCTCCAGCGTGGTGGTGGAGCCGGAGGGGCCCCATGGGACCTGGGGGATCATGACCAAGCGGGACATCCTCAAGAAGGTGGTGGCTGCGGACCGGCCGCTGAAGGGCCTGAAGGTCCGCGACCTGATGAGCGCGCCCCTCATCACCGTCTCCCCGGATACCACCATCCGTCAGTGTTCCATCATTATGCTGGATGCCAATATCCGACGGGCCGTGGTGATGCAGGACGGCCGGCCCGTCGGCATCGTGAGCGACACCGACATCTTCCAGGCCGTGGAGGAGCGTGGGTGGGGTCCGGATTGAGCCCTGAGCTCCCTCGGCCCATCCGGGTGCGGCGACTGGCCGCGGATGGCCGGCTGCGCGTGATCTACGTCGGGCGCCTCATGCGGGCCTCCCCGGAAGCGCTGGTGGTGGAGGCCTTCTGGGAACGCCCCCCGCTGGACCTGGGGTATGTCCGCCTGGAGCCTCAGGATCGGTTCGTGGAGTATTTCTTCCCGGGCCGCTGGTTCGTGATCTATGAGATCCACCATCATCGGGACGATCGGTTGAAGGGCTGGTATTGCGACATCGTCTATCCCCCGCGGGTTTCGGAGGAGGAGATCGAGCTCCGCGATCTGGCCCTGGACGTCTTCGTCACGCCGGCGGGGGAGGTGCGGGTGCTGGATGAAGAGGAGTTCGAAGCGCTCCGGCTGTCGGAGCGCGACCCCTCCGCCTATGCGGCGGCCCGTTCGGCCCTCCGGGATCTGCTGAGGATGGTGGAGCGGCGAGATCCCCCCTTCGGCATCTTGCCCTGGGCGGCGGCTTGATCCTCGCGAGCGTGAAGGCACAGGCCGAGGAGGAGAAGGCTTTGCGAAGGCGCTGGGCTTGGGCGCTGGCATGTTTAACGCTGGCAGGGAGTGTGCGGTTCGCAATGGCCGCCCGCATGCCGGTGGAGGCGGATGAGCCCACTTACCTTCGAGCGGCCTATCACTATGCGGTCCTGCTGCGCCAGGGAGATATCGGAGCCGTCCCCTCTCTTTGGGAGAACCCCGAGCATCCAGCCCTGGTCAAGCTCCTTTACAGTTTAGCCTGGCTAATCCCGTCGGGGGACAGGTGGTTCTCCGATGCCCTGTGGGGGGCTCGTCTCCTGTCGGTCCTCTTCGGAGCCGCGGCGGTGGGTCTGGTAGCCTGGATCCATCCGGCAGCCGGCTTGTTGCTTGCCGTTCATCCTCTCACCATCTATTACACTTCAGCTGCTCTGCTGGAATCCATCCCCCAGTTCCTTGCCATGCTGGCGGTCCTGTCATGGCGTTCAGCAAGCCGTCGAGGCGCTCGCTGGTCTTATCTGGGCGCGTTCGCATTAGGAGCAACAGGCGCGGCAAAATGGGCGTATGTGCTCCCCTTGCTTCCCGGATCGATCGGAATGCTTCGACGCTCCCGAGGCACCGCGATCCTTTTAGTGGTGGCGGCGGTTTCCTTTGTGTCTCTGAACCCGCCGATGTGGATGGATCCCCTTAGATACCTACGAGAGACGATCCGCTATCATTTCACATATTCCACCTCAGAGCATGTCCAGCGCTATGGCCTCCCCTGGTATCAGCCTTTCCTTTGGCTTAGCCACTCCCTTCCAGAGGCGTTGATTTTGACCCTGGGGCTCGCGGGGGCCGTCCGGGGCTTGTTCGATTCTACCTTTCGGAAGCAGGTTGCATGGGGCGCTCTGAGCGCTGTGATCTTTCTGCTAGCCTGGCCGACGAAATGGCCTCACTATGCGCTTGTGGCGACCCCTTTTCTCTCCCTCATTGCCTCGGATGTGCTGGCCCGAGGGCAACGCACTCGAGCCCTCTTAAGTGTCATGGGGATCCTGAGCATGATCGTGAGCGTGCGTATGATCATAAGACAGCATCCCTACCTGGATCCGGGTCTGCTGGAGCATCGCATCCCCAAACCTTTCGAGGCACGCTGGGAAGGGATCCGCCTGGAAGGGGTGCGATGGGAGGAGGCGGGGGCCCGGGAGAGTGTCCTCTCTCTCGTTGTGTGCTGGCGTCCGGAACGCCCGGCGGCTTCGAATCTCTCTGTCTTTGTGCACCTGTTAGGGGAGACGCCAAACCCCCGTACCGGGAGCGTCCTCTGGTCCCAAGTGGATGCCCAGCCTCTCGGAGGCGCCTATCCGGCGACCCTGTGGGTGCCCGGCGTGGTCTTCTGCGATCGTTATCGGATCGCCCGGCCGCCGGATCTGCCCCCGGGGATCTATCTGCTCACCACCGGATGGTATCGCTGGGAGGATGGTCATCGGATCCCGCTACACGAGGGCCCTCAGGATCCTCGTTATCCGGATGCTTTGGTGATCGGACGCTGGGTCGTTGGGGGGATGAGATAGCAAGGATTGCGGGGAAGGGGGGATCCAGACAAAATAGAGATACTACGCCGCGTGGGTTCTTTTCAACCCTTCCCGTCACAGGAGGGCGCCATGGGTTACGGATACGCCGGGCGGATCCTGCACGTGGATCTCAGCGAGGGGCGTTTGTGGGTGGAGACCCCACCGGAGTCTTTCTACCGCACCTATATGGGCGGCAGCGCCATGGGCCTCTACTACATCCTGAGAGAGATGCCGCCGGGCATCGACCCCTTCGATCCCCGCAACGTCCTGACCCTCTTCCTCAGCCCGCTGACCGGTGCGCCCATCTCCGGCCAGTCCCGTCTGATGGCGAACGCCAAGTCTCCCCTCACCGGCGCCATCGGGGATTCCCAGAGCGGGGGGTTCTTCCCCGCCGAGCTGAAATACGCCGGCTTCGACGGCATCGTGATCCGCGGGCGCGCTCCTCGGCCGGTCTACCTCTGGATCCACGATGGGGAGGCCGAGCTGCGCGACGCCTCCCACCTGTGGGGACGGATCACCGGGGAGGCGGAGCGAATGCTCCAGGAGGAGCTGGGCGACGATCAGATCGAGGTGGCGCAGATCGGCCCGGCCGGCGAGCGTCTGGTCCGCTTCGCCGCGATTATGAACATGTCCAACCGGGCCAACGGGCGCACCGGAATGGGCGCGGTGATGGGCTCCAAGAACCTGAAGGCCATCGTCGTCCGGGGCCGTCGCAAGGTGACGGTGGCCGACCCGAAAACGCTGGCGGAGCTGGCCCAGTGGGGCGCCCGCCACATCGAAGACAACCCCGACGTCCAGGGCCTGGCCCTCTATGGGACGGCCAGCGTGGTGGCCTGGCAGCAGATGGCCGGCACCCTCCCGACCTACAACTACAACGCCGGGCAGTTCGAGGGCTTCGAGAAGATCACCGGCGAGCGGATGGCCGAGACCATCCTCAAGGAGCGGGACACCTGCTACGCCTGCGTGGTGCGCTGCAAGCGGGTGGTGGAGACGGAGTGGAACGGCCGGAAGGTGGATCCTTTCTATGGAGGTCCGGAATACGAAACCATCGCCACCTTCGGCTCCTATTGCGGGATCGACGATCTGGACGCCATCGCCCTGGCCAATCAGCTGTGCAACCAGTATGGGGTGGACACTATCTCCTGCGGGGCGACCATCGCCTGGGCCATGGAATGCTTTGAGAACGGCGTCCTCACGGAGGCGGAGATCGGCTTCCCGCTCCGCTTCGGCGACGCAGGGGCCATGCTGCGCCTCCTGGAGATGATCCTGAAGCGGGAGGGGATCGGCGACGTCCTGGCCGAAGGCTCCGCCCGGGCCGCGGACCGGCTGGGGAAGGGCCACGAGTTCCTGATCACGGTGAAGAACCAGGAGGCGCCCGCCCATATGCCGCAGGCCAAGCGCTCCCTCGGGCTGATCTACGCCGTCAACCCCTTCGGCGCCGACCATCAGTCCAGCGAGCACGACCCCATGTATGAAGAGGGAGCCTCCGAGCTGTACCTGCGCCGTCTCGCCCTCCTCGGCCTGACCGATCCCCCGCCTCCCGGCAGCCTGAACGAGGAGAAGATCCGCTTCGCCTACCTGACCCAGCTCTTCTATTCCTTCCTGGATTCCGCCGGGCTCTGCCAGTTCGTCTATGGCCCCGCCTGGACCCTCTACGGCCCCGAGGAAACGGTGCAGATGGTGCGGGCGGTGACCGGGTGGTCGGATTTCACCCTGGAGGAGCTGCTGCGCATCGGGGAGCGCCGGCTGAACATGCTGCGCTGGTTCAACGCCCGGGAAGGCCTGGACCGCCGGGCGGATCAACTGCCGAAGAAGTTCTTCAAGGCGTTGCAGGGGACCGGGCCGACGGCGGGGGTGGCCCTGAGCCGGGAGGAGATGGAGAGGGCGCTGGATCGCTATTACGAGATGGCCGGCTGGACCCGGGAGGGGATCCCGACACCGGAGAAGCTGCGCGCGCTGGGCCTGGGCTGGCTTCTGGAGGCCTGAGGGAGGCCGTCCCGGGTCGGAGGGTGGAGGGACAGCGATGCCCTCTACGATGGAGCATGTGATGGCCCTGAGCGTGACCATCGGGCCGCGGGGGAGCACCACGGAGGCCGAGCGGGCGGCGGCGGATTACGCGGCGGAGGTCTTCCGGGCGCTGGGCCTCACCCCTCATGTGGAGCCCTTCGTCAGCGCGACCTCCGCCTGGCGGCCTTACGCCATCGCCACCGGCGGGATGCTGCTCATGGTCCCCCTGTTCTTCCTGGGCGGGCGATGGATCGCCGCCCTCGGGACGTTTCTGCTCATCCTCTGCACCGTCCTGGAGCTGACCTTCACCCCGAACCCCCTTCGCCTGCTGGTCCCGAAAGGAAGGAGCCAGAACGTCTACGCCGTCCTCCCGCCGGCCGGACCCGTCCGGGAGCGGGTGATCCTGTGCGGCCATCTGGACACCCATCGCACGCCCTGGGCTTTCTCCTCGCTGCGGGCCCTGGCCCTTTACCGGACGCTGGTCACCCTGGGGTTGCCCGGGGCGCTCGGGATGGGCGCGCTGTTCGGGATCGGAGCCTGGACCGGGGATCCCCGGTGGGGGTGGCCGGCGCTGCTGCCCGCCCTCCTGCTCGCGGCGGTCTTCGCCATGGCGGTGCAGGCGGATCTCACGCCCTACACCCATGGGGCCAACGACAACGCCACCGGGGCGGGGATGGTGCTCGCGCTGGCGGAACGGCTTCGTCGGGAGCCCTTGCGCCACACGGAGGTCTGGGCCCTCTGCACCGGATGCGAGGAGGTCGGGGCCTATGGGGCGGCGGCCTTCGTCCGCCGCCATCGCGACCTGGGTCGCCCGATCTTCATCGTGCTGGATACCGTGGGTGGGCCCGGGAGCGGGCCGTGCGTCCTGGTTCAGGAGACCATGCTGCTTCCCCTTCGCAGCGATCCGGAGTTGCTGGCCCTGGCGGAGGAAGTGGCCCGGTCGTATCCGGAGCTGGGCGCCTATCGATGGCCGAACTTTCGGGGGGCCTACACGGACGGCGCCCCGGCCGTCCGGGCCGGGTGGCGGGTGCTCACCCTGGTGAACCTGCGGCCGGATGGGGTGCTCCCCTACTGGC
The DNA here is from genome assembly GCF_900187885.1 of Thermoflexus hugenholtzii JAD2. Taxonomy (NCBI): domain Bacteria; kingdom Bacillati; phylum Chloroflexota; class Thermoflexia; order Thermoflexales; family Thermoflexaceae; genus Thermoflexus; species Thermoflexus hugenholtzii. The sequence continues at coordinate 10,513 of NZ_FYEK01000027.1, forward strand.
ACCAGCCTTCGGACGTGTATGAGAACGTGGATCCGGGGGTGGTGGCTCGCACCGAGGCCTTCGTCTGGCAGCTGCTGCAGGCCATCGACCGGCAGGCCATCGCGCGTGGATAAGCCCCTCACCGGGAACATGCGGTCGGGGGCGGGGAAGAGGCGGTTGGTGCCTCCCCCGCCCCCGGTTCATTCGGTGGGGGCCGCTCCAACCCTCGGATTTGCCGGGTGCTCCCCTTTGAACGAAAATGAAAGGCCTCATCCATGACGGAGAAAGGCCTATGGCGCTCCGGCCGGAGTTCCCGCTGACGATCCAGGCCGACCGGACGGTCTGGCTGGAGACCCGGCATCCCGGGTATGAGCTCGCCCGGGACGCCTTGGCCCGTTTTGCGGACCTGGAGCGGAGCGCCGGGCCCATCCACGTCTACCGCATCACTCCCCTCTCGATCTGGAACGCCGCTGCCCTGGGCCTCACGGCTGCACAGATCCTGGAGGACCTGGAGCGCTTGAGCGGCGGCCAGGTCCCCGAGGGCTTGCGGGAGGACATCCGGACCTGGATGGCCCGCTACGGCCGGCTCCGCCTGGAGATGGGAAACGGGCGGCTCTGGCTGGTGGCCGACGATCCCGCCTTGCTGGCCTGGGTGCGGGCCCAATCCGTGGTGGCCCCCTTCCTGGCCCCCTCCGGAGAGGCGGAGGCGGACCGGGTGGCGGTGGAGCCCCGGGCCCGGGGTGCCCTCAAGCAGGCCCTCCTCTACCTGGGATATCCGGTGGAGGATATGGCCGGATACGTGGAGGGCGCCCGCCTGGACCTCCGGCTGCGGTCCACGTCCCGGGCCACCGGCGAGCCCTTCCGCCTGCGCCCCTATCAGGAGAAGGCCGTGGAGGCCTTCCTCCGGGCCGGCAGCGGGGTGATCCTGCTCCCCTGCGGGGCGGGCAAGACCATCGTGGGCCTGGGGGTGATGGCCCGGCTGCGCACCGCCACCCTGATCATCGCCACCAGCACGGTGGCCGCCCGCCAATGGATCGCGGAGATCCTGGACAAAACGGATCTAAGCCCCGATCAGGTCGGGGAATACACCGGCCATCGCAAGCAGATCCGTCCGGTCACGGTGGCGACTTACCAGATCCTCACCCATCGCCCCCATCGGGATTTCGAAGAGGACCTCCTCCGCCAGTTCCCGCATTTCCGCCTCTTCAGCGCCCTGGACTGGGGGTTGATCATCTACGATGAGGTGCATCTCCTGCCGGCCCCGGTCTTCCGCATCACCGCCCAGCTCCAGGCCCGCCGGCGCCTGGGTCTGACGGCCACCCTGGTGCGGGAGGATGGGCTGGAGCGGGAGGTGTTCGCCCTCATCGGCCCTAAGCGCTACGAGGCCCCCTGGCGGGAGCTGGAGGCCCGGGGCTGGATCGCCGCGGCCGAATGCCACGAGATCCGCGTCCCGATGGCCCCGGAGGATCGCCTGCGATACGTGGCCGCGGCAGAGAAGGAGCGCTACCGCCTGGCGGCCACTAACCCGGCCAAGGAGCCGGTGATCCGCCAGCTCCTCGCCCGGCACGAGGAGGACACTGTCCTCATCATCGGGCAGTATCTGGATCAGCTGGAGCGCATCGCCCGCGCTGTCCGCGCCCCCTTGATCACCGGCCGGACGCCGGTGGCGGAGCGGGAGCGGCTCTTCGATCAGCTCCGGCGCGGGGAGATCCGCCGCCTGGTGGTCTCCCGCGTGGGCAATTTCGCCATCGACCTCCCCGACGCCAACGTGCTGATCCAGGTCTCCGGCACCTTCGGCTCGCGCCAGGAGGAAGCCCAGCGATTGGGACGGATCCTGCGGCCCAAGCGGAACGGGATCCTGGCCCACTTCTACACGCTGGTCACCCGCGACACGGTGGATCAGGACTACGCCGCCCGGCGCCAGCTGTTCCTGGTCGAGCAGGGGTATCGCTATGAGATTCTGGAGGCCGAAGAGCTGTCCCATTACCACCCGGCCGTGGTCGACGTGGCCGCCTGGCCGCGGGCCCTCCCCCCGCAGACGTCCGCCGGGAACGGATCCTCCCCCAATGGATCTGGATCGTCTGCTTGACCTCCTTCCCCATCCGGTTCGCGCGGAGGCCTTCCGCCTGTGGGCCTCCGGGGCTGTGCACCTGCGGACGCTGGGTCCGGAAGTGTGGATCGCCAGCATCTCCACGGAGTCGCGAGCGATGGAGACGCGCTGGCGACGTCCAGGCCCGGAGGAGGCGCGGGCCCCCGAGGCGTTGCGGATCCGGGGTTGCGGATGCCGGTCCGCGAAACCATGCGCCCACGAAGGGGCGGCATGGCTGGCCCTGCTGTTCGATGGGGGAGGGTTGCCCGAGGAGGCCCAAGCGGAGCTCCAGCGCCTGGAGGCCCAGTTGGAGCCGCAGACCGCCGTTGAGCTGCTGCGCCTCGCCCGGCGCCGCCGCTGGGCCCTGCCCCGCGGGCGCAAGCCGGAGCTGGTGCGGCGCTTGGCCGCCCGGCTCAGCGTCTACTACCGGCTGGGGCTGTGGCGGGAGGAGCTGGACCCGGAGCTGGAGCGCCTGCTCGGGCTGATCCGCCTGCTCGGCCAGGAGCGGGTGGACCCGGAGGAGCTGGAAGCCCGCTGGATGCGCTGGGCTGAAGGGGATCGCTTGACTTTCCGGGCCGTGTGGCGTCGGGCCATCCAGCAGGGCCTTCTGATCCCCTGCGCCCTGGGCCACGACGGGCGGCCGCGCCCTCACGCCCATCTGCCGGCTACCCTCCCGCTCTCCCAGCTTCCACCCCCTGTGTTCCCGGCCACGGTCTACCGTGGCTTTCCTCCTGAACAGACGGTCGCGGCGCCGCCCCTCCGGCTGCTTCTGGAGGAAGCCCGCCGCTGGTGGGTCCTGCGGCCGCCCGCCCGGATCCTCCGCCTTCATCCCCAAGCGCATCGCTTTCCCTGGTTATGGGGATGGCCCCACGATCCCGAGGAGGTGGAAGCGCTCCTCGCCCGCCATGCCGGATCGCCCCCTCCCTACGAATGGCTGACGGTCCCGGCGGAGGAGTTCGATCCCCGCGCCGTCGAGGCGCTGGGGGAACGCATGGGGTTGCCGTGGGAGGGTGCCGCCTTCATCGCCGAGATCCTCTGGCGTCTCTCCGGCGAGGGCTCGGGGGAAGCGTTCCCCTTCGCTCCGGGCATCGGGGAGGAGGATCCCATCGCCCGCTGGTGGGAGATCTGGCGGAGCGGGGCGACGCGCTTTGAGATCGCCTGGCTTCGACGTCGGGATCCCACGGTCCGGCTGGTGCGATCCCTGGGGTGGATGGGGGGGATCGAGCAGCTTTACTATGAGTGGGGACGGGGCCGGAAGGCCCTCATCGAGTTGCTGGCCACCCTGCCGGATGAATGGGTGGACTGGATGGATCTGGCCCGGGCGGTGGAGGCGGCCCAGCCGCCCGGCTTCGCGCAGGACCGGCTGGATCAGCCCTGGCGGTTGGTTCGCGGCCGGCCGGCCCAGGAGCCGGTTCCCATTGCCGAGCATCTGCGCGCCTATCTGGAGGGGACGCTGTTCTGGTTGGGGGCGGTGGCCCTGGTGTATGAGGGGGGATCGCTTCGGGCCTTCCGTCTGACCGCCCAGGGGCGTCGATGGATCCGGGGGGAGATCCCTGGGGCAGAGGAACCGGAGTCGCTTCCGGAGACCCAATGGCTGGACGAGAGGACATGGTCGGTGCGGCCGGGGCCGGAGGCGGCCCCGCTGCTCTGGCTGTCGGGTCGGATCGGCCGGCCGATGGGCTCCCCGTTCGTTTTCGCCCTGGACGAGGAGCGCATCGCCGAGGTGTTCCGGGAGGGCTATCGCCCGGAGGAGATCCTGTCCCGCTTCGAGGCCTGTGGCCTGCCGCCCACAGCCGCGCTGCGAACGGCCCTGGAACGGGTGTGGGATAGCATGCGGCGGGTCCAGGTGTTTGAGGAGGTCACCATCCTGGAGGCGGAGGACCCGTGGACCCTGCAGGAGCTGCTCGCGGCCACCGGGCTGGGATCGGCCATTCGGGGCTGGCTTGCCCCCCACGTCGTGGTCATCGAGGAGGCTGCTCTCGAGCGGCTGCTGAAAGAGCTCCGGGATCGGGGATATTTCCCCACGGTGGTGGAGGGTTGATCCACGGTTGTTGTAGGAGGGGCTTTCGCCCCGAACTCCTGTCTTCAAGATCCCGAAGGCCACGGATGAAGCCGCCCTCACAACCCCGAGCCTTCTGCTTTTGATGACGTGAGGGTCGCTTCCTGCTAGTTGGTGGCCGAAACGAATTTCGGCCCGCAGCGGCACAGGTCGCGGCTCCTATGGTCAACGGAGGGCCCGCATCCGTTCCGCCCGCCGATCCCAGGCGGTCTCCAGGGCCTGGAGGGGTTGCTCCAGGCCTCGCAGGGCCAGGGAGAGGTCCGCGCCTCCTCCCACCGCCTGCTCCAGGGCCTCCACGGCCTTCGGGAGCTCCTCGGCCTGCTCCAGGAGCTCCGCATCGAACCGGTAGAGGGCCTCCAGCTCCCTCTCCTCGATGCGGAGGGCGTCGAAGAAGCCGGCGTAGCCGTAGCTCGCCGTGCGAACGCGGTCGGCGAGGGTCTGGAGGCGACGGACAAGGCGGTCCAGCTCCTCCACTCGGGAGAGATCCCGGTCGGCCAGGCGACGCTGGGCCCGGAGCAGCCGGTCGGCGGCCTCCCGAAGCCGCTGGCTGAGGGCCTCCCGGAGAAGGCGGTCGGCGTCTCGCCGCAGCTCCTTCTCCTTGTATCCCGCGTAGCCCGGGAGGGCGCGCAGCCATCGCTCCAGGGCCGGCCGGTTCGCTTTCACCCGTTCCAGGATCTCATCCATCGTCGCCTCCCGACGCTTATGCCCTTCGCCCCTTGCCCTCCGCCATCTCGACGATCTGGCGGAGCAGGGTGACCAAGGTGACGGCGCTCTGGACCAGGGCGGCTGGGGAGGGGCGGGCGTCCCCGCCGCGCTCCCGTCGGGCCTTCAGGTAAAGATAGGCGGCCAGCACCCCGAAGAGCGCCCCCAGCAAACCCCCGATGAACAACCCCCATCGATCGCGACGCACGAATGATCCTCCCTGTGAAGAGGGTCCTTCATCGCCTCTATGATAGCCCACGTCGCCCTTCCGGGTCGAGGGATCCAAGAGCCTCCGGGAGGGCACTCCTCGTAGTCCACCTGTTGCAGCTCCATCCCAGGGGTCCAGAGCCAGAACCAGACATGGGTGCGCTGGCACATGGCGCCCTGCGGGTTCCGAAAGGGGACGGTGCGGGAGAGGGCCAGGCCCGTTCCCTCCCGCTCCCGGATCAACCACATGCGATAGCGATCGGATCCCAGCTGCCAGCGGAGATCCCCGCGGGCAGTCAGGGTCCCGATCAGGCAGATCCCGCAGCCCACCCCTGCGACGGCCAGGGCCAGAAGCGCGGAGAGGGCGGTCTCAACCCGTTGCCGCATGGCGGTCCCTCCAAAGGCGCATAAGGGGATGGAGGTCTTTCACGCTTCTTCTCCCTGGAGGTGGATCAGCACGAGCTCGGGAGGGCACATCAAGCGCATGCGGGGCATCCCCAGGCCCTCCATCCCCAACCCCCGGCTCACATACATGGTGGTTTCCCCACGCCGATACAGCCCCATCTCGTAGCGCTTGCCGTAGATGGAAGCTGTGACCAGCGCGCCGATCCCCGGGAGGCGGATCTGACCCCCGTGGGTGTGGCCGCACAGGTAAAGGTCGATCCCCAGAGCGCTGGCCTCCGGGAAAAGATCCGGGGAGTGATAGAGCAGGATGGTTACGGCCTGAGGGGGAACCTGGCGCATCAGCTCCCGCAGGCGCCGGCCGTCCTCCTCCGGGTCGTGGGTGCAGGTGAGGCCGATCAGGCAGATCTCGGGGCCCGCATGGGCCAGCTGGCCGAACCGGGCGATCTGATCATCCAGCCAGGTGATGTGGGTGAAGCCGAACAGGATCCGCCGCACAACCTCCGGCGGGTCCACCAGCGGCGTGCCCGTCACCAGGTAAACCCCTAGCGGGGCCTGCAGGGCCTCCAGGAAGCGGCTGCACTGCGCCTGGGCGATGGGATCGCGGACGTAGCTCAGGTTGAGGAGATCCCCCGTGAAGACGATGAGATCGGGATCCAGCTGCTCCGCCCAGCGAAGCACCTCCTGCTCCCGCCGCGTCAGGCGCTCCAGGTGGAGATCAGTGAGGTGAAGGATACGCAGCGGGGGCATCCCCCGGAGCTTGGGGGAAGCGATGACCAGCTCCGTCAGGGTGAGGCGGAAGGGCTCCCGATACAAGGCGTTCAGCAGGTTGCCGGTGAAGGCCAGGTGGCCGATGAGGGCCAGGCTGGCCGCCCAGGGGGAAGGGTGCAACGGGAGCGGGCTCAGGCTCAGGAAGAGACGGAACAGGCTGAAGGCCAGGAAGGGCGGCTTGGGAGGGCCGAAGGAATAGCCCCGGCGGGGGAGGCTGATCAGCATCGCCGCGTCGCCGGCGGCGAAGGTCAGGAAGAGCCCGGCGGCTACCGCGCCGGCCATCCGGGAGCGATAGACCTCCTCCCACGCCAGCCCCACCCCGCCGCTTAGGGCCAGCGTCCAGAGGCCCACGAGGCCCCACGGCAGGCGCTCCAGTCGGTCCAGGAAAACCATGAATCGATGAAAGGGGCTCTCCTCCGTCCCGGGACGGAACCGGCGGCGCCGGACCGGGACCGGGGCGGTCTCGCGGATCGGCGCGGGGGAAGGGGTTCCCTTAGGGGTTTCGGATCCAGACCCCAAAGCGTCCTGTCCTTCCGTGTTCCGCACGGTGGGAGAACCAAAGCCCGGTGTGGCACGCGGTGCAGATCCCGGCGGTGATCACGGCGGGCACGCCCAGGCGTCGCAGATGAAGGCGGACCGCCTCCGGAAGATCCAGGTGCCAGGCGCCGTTCCGGCGGCGCAACAGGAGGGCAGGGCCCAACCGGGGGCCCAGGGCCTCGATGACCTCCGGGCCGACAGCGTAGCAGCAGCCCCCGATGCCGGGACCCAGGGCGGCGTGGAGGGCCGAGGGTCCGCGACCCAGATGCCGCTCGAAGGCCTCCAGGGCGGACTCCAGGATGCCGGCCGCGAGGCCTCGCCAGCCCACATGCACCAGGCCCACCGCCGGGAGATCTGGATCGGCGAGCAGAACCGGGATGCAATCGGCGAACCGCATGAACAGGGCGAGCCCCCGCTCCGCCGTGATCAACCCGTCCACGCCTTTGAGGGCCGCTCCACCATGCCGGGCGTCCACAACGAGGACCCGGTTTCCGTGGACCAGCCAGGCGGTGACGGTCTCTTCGGGGCGCAGGCCGGCCGCGGCGAAGGCCCGTCTGAGGTTCTCCGCCACGGCGGCGGGATCATCGCCCACCGAGTGGCTGAGGTTTAGGGAAGCGAAAGGCGGCGCGCTGACCCCGCCCCGGCGCGTCAGAAAGCCGTGAGGGATCTCCCCCCACGGGGGATCCGCGAACCGATAGAAAAGGATCGATCCGTTGCGGATCGCTTCCCAGCGTGTCATGGGGAAACTTCCAGCAGGACCTTCAGCACCCCCTTGCGGGCGGCGTGCTCGAAGGCCTTGTCGGCCTCCTGCAGGGGGTAACGGGCGTGGATCAACGGCTGGACGTCCACCAGCCCCTGGCCCAGGAGGCGGAGGGCCGGCTCGAAAGGCCCGCAGCGGGATCCGATCACCGCCACCTCGTCCACGGCAACCATGGTGAGGTTGGTTTCGACGGTGCCGTGATAGGTGCTCTTCAGCACCAGAGTTCCCCGGGGGCGCACCCAGCGGCGGGCCAGATGAAAGCCTTCGGGGGAGCCGGTGCATTCCACCACCACATCGGCGGAGAGCTCGTCTACGTCCTCCACGTGGGCCACCGGGATCCCGCGTCGGGCCAGCAGGGCCAGCTTGTTCGGGTTCCGGCCCACGACGAGCAGGTCGCAACCGGTGAGCTGCAGGACCTGGGCGACGAGGTTGCCCAGCTTGCCGTCGCCCAGCACCACCACCCGATCCGTGGGGTGGATGTGGATCTGCTCGGGGATCTCCAGGGCGGCGGCCAGGGGCTCGACGAACACGGCCGCTTCATCCGGGATCTCAGGGGGCACCTCGTGCAGGTTCACCACCGGCAGGAGGAGATACTCCGCGAAGGCCCCATCCCGCCCGGAGATGCCCAGGGTCGTCCGGTTCGGGCAGTGGGTGGGCCGTCCGGCGCGGCACGTAGGGCAGACGCCGCAGGCGGCGTTGATCTCACCCACCACCCGCTTCCCCACCCACTCGGGATGATCCGGGGCCTCTTCGACGACGCCGACGAACTCATGGCCGGGCACGCCGCGGAAGTTCAGGTAACCTCGCATCAGCTCCAGGTCGGTGTTGCAGATGCCGGCCAGCTTTACCCGGATCCGCGCCTCCCCGGACGGCGGGGAAGGGGTGGGATAGTCTCGCCGGATCTCCAGGCCACGGTTCAGGTAGACGGCCCACATGAACGCTCCTCCCGCTCAGGGAGATGGCCCCGAGGCGTCCGCCACCGGAAACCGCCTTCGGGCTTCTGAGTTTTCCCTTATTTTAATCGAAGCGGACGCCTGCCGCTTTTCCTCGCTCTCTGCTCTATTGGGAGCCTTCGTGCTTCCCATCCGCGGATGGCTCCCTCGCTCCCTCCTCGACGTCGGGCGCGCCCCGAGCGGCCCCGCATATCCCAGATAACCCAAACGCTCCGTTAAGGTTTCCCAAATCCCTTGTGCAGGTGGGGCGGATTCATATAATGGAGGCGTAGAGTGGGGAGAAGTGGAGGAGAGTGGTGGGGGCGAGAGGGCGGCGCAAGGCGGAAGCGGAGCGGCCGGTGGCTTCCCCGGGGGAGACCCCGATGTTCCTGGGGGAATACCGGCATGGGATCGACGCGAAGGGACGGATGTTTCTCCCCGCGCGCTATCGCCCCTTTTTTGCGGCGGGGGCGGTGCTGACCCGGGGCCTGGAGCCCTGCCTGTATCTGTTCACGCTCCCGGAGTGGCACCGCGTCGCGGAGCGAATCCGCCAGCTGCCCCTGACCGCCCCCGAGGCGCGGGAGTGGCGCCGTTTCTTCTTCGGAGGGGCCTTCGATGTGGTCCCCGACGAGCAGGGCCGCATCCTTATCCCAGCCTCCCTCCGGGCCTACGCCGGCCTGGAAGGTCAGGCGGTCATCGTCGGGGTTCATACCTACCTGGAGATCTGGTCTCCATCCGCATGGCAGGAGATCCTGGAGCGCTTTCAGAACGGCCGCATCCCGCCCGAGCACTGGATCGGGTTGCAGGTGTAGCGGATCGGATCCGGCGGAATCCCTGAGCAGCGGCACGATGCACATCCCGGTTCTGTTGCGCGAAGTGCTGGAGGGCTTGCAGGTCCGCCCGGGCGGCGTCTACATCGACGCCACCGTGGGCGGCGGGGGACACGCCGCAGCCATCCTGGAGCGCTCCGCGCCGGATGGCCGCCTGCTGGGGATCGATCGGGACCCGGAGGTGCTGGAGCGGGCGCGGGAGCGCCTGCGCCCCTTCGGCGAACGCGCGATCCTGGTCCACGGCTCTTACGCGGAGCTGCGGCGGATCGCGGTGCGCTATGACTTCCTGGAGGTCGACGGGATCCTGTTCGACTTGGGGCTCTCGTCGTGGCAGCTCTCGGATCCCCATCGGGGGTTCAGCTTTCAGATCGAGGGCCCCCTGGACATGCGCTACGACCCGGGCCATGGGATCCCGGCGGCGGAGATCGTGAACCGGTGGCCAGAGAAGCAGCTGGCGGAGGTGATCCGGCGCTATGGGGAGGAGCGCTTCGCCCGGCGCATCGCCCGGGCCATCGTGCGAAACCGGCCCATCCGCACCACCACGGAGCTGGCGGAGCTGATCGCCCGGGTGGTCGGGCGTGGACGGGAGGATCAGCATCCGGCGACGCGGACGTTCCTGGCCCTGCGGATCGCCGTCAACGAGGAGCTGCAGGCGTTGGAGCAGGCCCTCCCCCAGGCGGTCTCCCTGCTCCGGCCCGGAGGGCGCCTGGCGGTGATCGCCTTCCATTCCCTGGAGGATCGCATCGTGAAGACGTTCTTCCAGCGCGAATCCCGGGATTGCCTCTGCCCGCCGCAGGTCCCGGTTTGCACGTGCGGGCATCGGGCCACCCTGCGCCTGGTGACCCGCAAGCCCATCCGTCCGTCCGAGGAGGAGGTCCAGATCAACCCGCGGGCGCGCAGCGCGCGCCTGCGCATCGCCGAGCGACTGGAAGATCCCACACGAATCGTTCGCGGTGTGCTTGGACGATGAGCCGCCGACGACGGGTGTTGCTGACAACGGTGGGGGGGATCCTGTTCATCGCGGCCTTCTCCCTTCTGTTCACACTGCTCTCCACGGCTGCGGTGGAACAGGGGCAGATCGTTCAGCAGCTCCGCGAGGTCCGCGCGGCGCTGGAGCGGGAGAACGCGGCCATGGAGGAGATCATCGCCCGGGAGAGCGCGATCCCACGCCTGGTGGAGCGGGCCCGCGCCCTGGGCTTCCTCCCGGGGGAGGGCGCTTCGGCGCTCCCCCTTTCCCTGCCGGCGCCACGCCCGACGCCGGGGATGCGGCCATGAGGGAGGCCTCGCTCCCCCTGCGCTGGCAGCCGGCCGCGTTCGCCCCCGCCCTGATCCTGGGGCTGGTGGTGATCCGGCTGATCTATTTGTCGTTTTATGCGCCGGGAGGGCTTCTCGGGGTTCAGACGCTGGAGCTCCGCCTGGAGGCCCGCCGCGGCCGTATCCTGGATCGGAGAGAGGCGGTGCTGGCCCTGGATGTCCCGCGTTATCAGGTCGTCCTGGAATATCGACCCATCGCCTATGGGGGGGATCCAGAACGGCGGGCGGTATGGCTGCGCCGGGTGGATGAGGTTCTGAGTCCGCTGCTGGGCTTCTCCGTCCAGGAGGCCGCCCGGAGCTGGCCCGACACTTGGTGGCAGCTCCCGATCGCCTGGGAGGTGCCGGAGGACCTCGCCCGGGTGATCGCCCGTCGCATCGAAGAGGCCGGGCTGCGGGGGGTCCGGGTGATGCCTTACTGGAAGCGGATGTACCCGGAGGGCGCATTGCTCGGCCCGGTGACGGGCTTCGTCGTCTTCGGATCGGACGCCCGAGGTGTGGAGGGGCGGCGAGGGGCCAGCGGGGTGGAGCGGGCTTATGATGGGGTGTTGAGCGGGAGGGCGGTGATCCTGCGGGTGCCGGTGGATGCCGAGGGGCGCCCCCTGCCGCTGGAGGAGGCGGCCCTGGAGGAGCCGGAGCCCGGCGGGGACGTGGTCCTCACGCTGGACCGAACGATCCAGGCGGTGGTGGCGGAGGAGCTGGCCCGGGGCCTTCAGGAGAGCGGAGCCCAGCGCGGGGACGCTCTGGTCCTGCGCCCGCGCACCGGGGAGATCCTGGCCATGGTCAGCCTGCCCGCCTTCGATCCCAACGCGCCGGAGACCCTGGAGCGCAACGCGCGCAATCCGATCGTCCAGGATCTGTATGAGCCGGGCTCGGTCTTCAAGATCCTGACGATGGCGGCCGCCCTGGAGGCCGGCGTCGTCCGCCCGGAGACCCGTTATATGGATCAGGGGTGCGTGGAGTTCGGAGGGGCCCCGATCTGCAACTGGGATCGGGATCGCTATCCCGGAGGGCGGGGCTGGCTGGATATGACCGAGCTGTTGATCTACTCCCGCAACGTGGGCGCTGCGTATCTGGTCCGCCTTCTGGGCCCGGAGCGCTTCTACGCGGCGCTGCATGCCTTCGGGATCGGGGAACCAACCGATGTGGATCTGCCCTATGAGACAGCGGGCCGGCTCCGGGCCTATGGAGATCCGGATTGGAGGGAGGCGGACCTGGGGCGCCAGTCCTTTGGCCAGGCGGTGTCCGTGACCCCACTGCAGATGGCGGTGGCCGTCTCCGCGGTGGCCAACGACGGCCTGATCATGCGGCCCTTCATCGTGCGGGAGCTCCGAACCACCCAGGGGATCCAACGCGTTGAGCCCCGAGTCCGGCGGCGGGCCATCTCGGCCGAGACGGCGCGGACCCTGCGGGAGATGCTCGCGGCGGTGATCGAGCGGGAGGCGGTGAAGGCCCGGGTGCCGGGCTACCGGATGGCGGGCAAGACCGGGACGGCGCAGATCCCCACGCCGGTGGGCTACGATCCCCGGGACACCATCGCCTCGTTTGTGGGGTTCGGCCCGGTGGAGGATCCCCAGGTGCTGATCCTGGTGAAGCTGGATCGGCCCCGGCGCTCCCCCTGGGGCTCGGAGGAAGCCGCTCCGGTCTTCGCCCGGATCGCGGCGCGGATCCTCCCGATGCTGGGGATCCCGCCCTCGGGCTCCCCGGAGGGCCGGTGACCTTGGCTTCCGGCCAGTGTGTTCAGGAGCGTTGGGGATGGCGGAGAACAGCGGAATGCGTGTGGCGGTTCAGGGGATGACCCTGGCGGATCTGGCGGAGGCGCTGAGCGGACGGCGCCCGCCCTGGGAGATCCCGATCCGCCATGTGTCCATCGACTCCCGGGTCTGCGGGGAGGGGGATGTGTTCATCGCCCTGCCGGGGGAGCGGACCGACGGCCATCGCTATGTCGGGGACGCCTTCCAGCGCGGGGCGATCGCCGCCCTGGTCCATCAGGAGGTGTCCGAGGGGGCGATGCAGGTGGACCTGGAGCGAGGGCCCTGGCCGGAGTCCCTGGAGCTCCCGGTTTGCTTTCGGGTCTCGCAGACCCTGGAGGCCCTCCACCGGTGGGCGGGATGGTGGCGGGCGCGCTTCCCGGTGCGGGTGATCGGGATCACGGGGAGCGTGGGGAAGACCAGCACGAAGGAGCTGACCTGGGCTGTGCTCTCCCGGCGTTACGAGACGTTGAAGAGCGAAGGGAACTTAAACAGCGAGATCGGTCTGCCCCTGATGTTGCTCCGTCTGACGCCGCGCCATCAGCGGGCGGTGCTGGAGATGGGGATGTATGCCCGGGGGGAGATCGCGGCCCTTTGCGCCATCGCCCGCCCCATCGTGGGCGTGGTCACCATGGTGGGCCCTGTCCATCTGGAGCGTCTGGGGAGCATGGAGGCCATCGCGGCGGCCAAGGCCGAGCTGGTGGAGGCCCTGCCCGAAGATGGGGTAGCCGTCCTCAATCGGGACGATCCTTACGTGCGGGAGATGGCGGGGCGGACCCAGGCGCGGGTGTTCTTTTACGGGCTGGATCCGGAGGCGGACCTGTGGGCGGATGAGATCGTGAGCGAAGGGCTGGAGGGAATCCGCTTCGATCTTCATTATCGGGGAGAGACCTTCCGGCGGGTGCGGGTCTCCCTGCTGGGCCGGCACAGCGTGCACACCGCCCTGCGGGCGATCGCCGTGGGGGTCCTGGAGGGGTTGACCTGGGATGAGATCTTCGCCGGCCTGCGGGACCCGCGGGCGCAGCTGCGCCTGGTGGCGGTGCCCGGGCTGAACGGCTCGATCATCCTGGACGACACTTACAACGCCAGCCCGCCATCGATGCTGGCCGCGCTGAACCTGCTGGCGGAGCTGGAGGGCCGCAAGATCGCGGTGCTGGGGGACATGCTGGAGCTGGGGACATATGAGGTCGAGGGGCACCGGCTGGTGGGCGGGCGAGCGGGGACGGTGGTGGATCTCCTGATCACCGTGGGGCCTCGGGCACGCATCATCGCCCGGGAGGCGATGGCGGTGGGCCTGCCGGCGGGCCGGGTGTGGGTCTGCGACTCGAACGCCGAGGCCATCGAGATCCTCCGCCGCATCCTGAAGCCCGGCGATGTGGTCCTGGTGAAGGGCTCCCGGGGCCTGCGCATGGAGGAGATCGTGAACGCCCTGTGTGAGGGATAAAGGAAGGCGGCGGGGTTGCCGGCCCGTCGGTCTCATTCCCGCTGGACAAGGAGGTCGAGTGGCGCAGGCGCTGTTCATGGGCGGTCTGTCCTTCCTGCTGGCGGTGATCTGGGGGCCGCCGCTGATCCGCTGGCTGCGGGCCAACGGGGTTGGGAAGAAGATCCGGATCGAGGGGCCACGCACGCATCAGGTGAAGGTGGGGACGCCCACCATGGGCGGCCTGATGATCGTGTTGCCGGTGGTGAGCCTGACCCTCGTCCTGAACCTTGGGAACCTGATCGCCAACACCGCGGCCGGACGGGCGTTCCTGCGTCAGATGGGCTGGACAGGGGATCAGTTGATTGGGCGATCGATCCTGGTGCCGGTGGCGGCCATGCTGGCCTTCGGGGCCCTGGGGGCGGTGGACGACTGGATGGGCACGCGGGGGGGCAATGGGTTGCTGGCCCGCCACAAGTTCCCGATCCAGATCGTCCTGGGGACCGCGCTGGCGCTGGTGCTGCACTTCGGGATGGGCCTGCGCAGCATGGCCATCCCCACGGTGCCCCAGAAGATCGACATCGGGTTGTTTTACCTGCCCATCGCCGTGTTCATCATCGTGGGCTCGGCCAACGCGATCAACCTCACCGATGGGCTGGATGGCCTGGCGGGGATCATCACGGCCACGTCGTTCATCGCCTACGGGGTGATCGCCTATCTCCAGGGCCAGATCTATCTGGCCACCTTCGCCTTCATCGTGGTGGGGGCCTGCATGGCCTTCCTGTGGTTCAACGCGCACCCGGCCCAGCTGTTCATGGGGGATGTGGGCTCCCAGGCCCTGGGGGCCACCCTGGGGGTGGTGGCGTTGATGACCGGGCAGTGGCTGCTGTTGCCGGTGATCGCCCTCATCCCGGTGGCTGAGACCCTCTCGGTCATCCTGCAGGTGGCTTACTTCAAGTGGACGAAGGGGAAGCGCCTGTTCCGGATGAGTCCGCTTCATCATCACTTCGAGCTGCTGGGCTGGTCGGAGACCCAGGTGGTGCAGCGGTTCTGGCTCATCGCCATCTGGTCGGCGATGATCGGCGTGGCCCTGGCGTTGCTGTGAGGTGAGGTCGGATGCGGGAGCTCAGGGGCGCGCGGGTGGTCATCCTGGGGCTGGGGCGGCAGGGCACGGCCCTGGCCCGCTGGCTGGTGCGGCAGGGCGCCGAAGTCACGGTGAGCGATCGGCAGCCCGCGGAGCGCCTGGGGAGGTTCCTCCAGGCCCTGGAGGGTCTGCCGGTGCGTTATGTGCTGGGGGACCATCCCCTCTCTCTGTTGGAGGGCTGCGACCTCCTCTGCCTGAGCGGGGGAGTCCCTCTGGACATTCCCATCGTCCAGGAGGCCGTCCGGCGGGGGATCCCCCTGGCCAACGACGCCCAGCTGTTTCTGGAGCGGTGCCGGGGGTGGACGGCGGGAATCACCGGCACCTCGGGGAAGACGACGACGACCGCCCTGGTGGGGGCGATGTGCCAAGCGGCGGGCTTCCGCACCTGGGTGGGCGGCAACATCGGCAATCCCCTCATCGAGTTCGTGGAGGAGATCGGTCCGGAGGACCGCGTGATCCTGGAGCTGTCCAGCTTCCAGCTAGAGATCATGACAGTCAGCCCGCGGGTGGCGGCGGTGCTGAACATCGCGCCCAACCATCTGGACCGTCACAAGACCATGGAGGCTTACATCGCGGCCAAGCAGCGCATCCTGGACTTCCAGGACGTTGAGGACGTGGCGGTTCTGGGGTATGACGACCCGAACGCCCGGTCCCTGGCGGCGGCGGTGCGGGGGCGGCTGCGGTTCTTCAGCCGCGAGCGGGAGGTGGCACGGGGAGCGTTCCTGCGGGAGGGAACCCTCTTCCTGCGCTTGGGCTCCGAGGCTTGGTCGATCTGTCGCGTGGAGGAGGTGCGCTTGCGGGGCCGTCATAACCTATGGAATGTCCTGGCGGCGGCGGCCGTGGCGGGCAGCCTGGGCGCGGACATCGGCGCCATCCGGGAGGCCGCCCTCACCTTCTCTGGGGTGCCGCACCGGCTGGAGCAGGTGCGGGAGGTGCGGGGCGTGCGCTATGTGAACGACTCGATCGCCACCACGCCGGAGCGGGTTCGGGTGGCCCTGGAGGCCTTTGAGGAGCCCATCGTGCTGCTGGCGGGCGGGCGGGATAAGGGTCTCCCCTGGGAGGAGACGGCGGAGGTCATCGCCCGCCGGGCTCGTGTGCTGATCGCCTTCGGGGAGCTGGGGGATCGCATCGTGGAGGCCGCCCGGGCGGCCCGCGCCCGGGTGGACGGGGTGGTTCTGGAGCATCTCGAGCGGGTGGCCACCCTGGAGGAGGCGGTGGCCCGGGCGGCCGGGCTGGCCCGGCCGGGAGAGGTGGTGCTCCTCTCCCCCGGGGGAACCAGCTTCGACGCTTATCGGGATTTTGAGGAGCGCGGCATGCATTTCCGTCAGCTGGTGGAGGCGCTGTCATGACCGCCGCGCGAAGAAGGTGGCATGACCTGGCCATCGCTCGAAGCAGGCTTCCGGCCTCGCCGCTTCCCCTCACGCCCCTGGAGCTGGGGTTGCTCGTCGTGCTCGCCGTGCTGGTGCTCTTCGGACTGTTGCTGGTTTACAGCGCGACCTACTACTTGGCGCGGCATGCCTTCGAGGATCCCTTCTATTTCGTCCGGCGCCAGGCGGTGGCGGCCCTCCTGGGGACCGTCGGCCTCCTCGTTCTCTGGCGGATGGATTACCACCGCCTGCAGCGGCTCTCCATCCCCCTGATGGCCATCGGCGTGCTTTCCCTGATCGCCGTGCTGATCTTCGGGGAGGACCGGCTGGGGGCCCGGCGCGCCTTCTCCGGGGGCTCCTTCCAGCCTTCGGAGTTTGTCAAGCCGATCCTCATCCTCTATCTGGCGACTTGGCTGCCCACCAAAGGGGAGCGGCTGCGGGAGTTCCATCGGGGGTTCATCCCCTTCCTGCTGGTGCTGGGCCTGGTGGTGATCCCGATCTTCCTGCAGCCGGATCTGGGGACAGGGTTGTTGATCGGGCTGGTGGCCGCCTGGATGTTCATCGCCTCCGGCGCCACAGTGCTCCAGATCCTCGCCGGGGTGGTCCTGGGAGCCGGAGCGTTCGCAGGGCTCATCGCCGTGCATCCCCATGCCATGGCTCGGCTTTCCGGCTATCTGCAGATCCTGCAGGGGACGGGCGGGGCCGGCTCCCATCTGGGGGCGGTATGGGAGGCCATCCGCTCCGGCGGGCTGTTCGGGAAAGGGCCCGGGGCGATCGGGTATACCCTGAGCGGACAGGTGCCGCTGCCGCATTCCGACAGCGCCTTTGCGGTGGTGGGGGAGGCCTTCGGGTTCGTCGGGGTGATGCTGCTCATCCTCATGCTCACTACCTGGGTGATCTTGGGGTTCATCACGGCAAGCCGCGCCCCGGACACGTTTGGGGGGTTGCTGGCCCTGGGGGTAACCCTGTGGATGGCCTGGCAGGGGTTGATTAACCTGGGTGGGCTGACCGGCGTGCTCCCGTTCACAGGGCTCCCGTTGCCGTTCATCAGTTACGGCGGATCCGCGTTGCTTAGCGAGCTCATCGGGGCGGGGATCCTGCTCAGCGTGGCCAGGAGGATACAGGATGCGAATCTGGATCGCCGCGGGGGGGACCGGCGGGCACATCTACCCGGCGCTGGCCGTCGCCGAGGCGCTGCAGGACGTTGAGCCGGACCTGGAGGTGATCTGGGTTGGCACGCCGGAGGGAATGGAGGCCCGGCTGATCCCGTCCCGGGGCTTTGTGTTCCTCCCGGTGGAGGCCGGCGGGGTATATGGGTTGGGGCCTCGAGGGGCCCTGCGGGGGCTGTGGCGGATCGCCCGGGGGGTTCGGCAGGCGTGGCAGGCGATGGGGCGGCTGCGCCCGCAGGTTCTCTTCACCACCGGGGGCTTCGCCGCCGTCCCGGCCGCCCTGGCGGCGGCCCGGGCCGGGGTTCCCATCCTGGTGTATCTGCCGGACTTGGAGCCGGGGATGGCGGTGCGGTTGCTGGCGCGCCTGGCCGCCCACGTGGCCGTGACGGCCCCGGAAGCCCAGCCCTTTTTCCGGGGACGACCGGTGACGGTCACGGGGTATCCGGTGCGGCGCCGCCTGATGGCGGCGGCGCGGGATCGGGAGGCGGCCCGTCGGCGCGGCCGCGCCCGCTGGGGGTTTGCGGAGAACCTCCCAGTGGTGCTGGTGTTCGGAGGCAGCCGCGGAGCGCGCCGGCTGAACCGGGCGGTGGATCGACATCTGGAGGCGCTGGCGATGGAGGCCCAGGTGCTGCACCTCACCGGGCCGGCGGATCTCGAACGCATGCAGGCGCGGCGGGCGGCGCTGCCTTCAGAGATCCGGGCGCGTTATCAGCCGGTCGCGTATCTGGAGGAAGAGATGGGGGAGGCGCTGGCCATGGCGGACCTGGCCGTTTGCCGGGCGGGGGCTTCGACCCTGGGAGAGCTCCCGCTGTTCGGGCTGCCGGCGGTGCTGGTGCCCTATCCCTACGTGCGGCGCCATCAGGAGCGCAACGCCGCCTATCTCGTCCGCCATGGAGGCGCGGTGAGGATCCCTGATGAGGAGATCGAGGAACGGCTCGGGGAGGTGGTGCAGGAGCTGCTCCGGGACCCGGACCGTCTGCAGGGAATGCGCCGGTCCATGGGGGCGCTGGCTCAGCCGGAGGCGGCGGAGCGGCTGGCCGCGCTGGTGCAGCGTCTGGCCGCTTCCACCCCATATCCGGAAAAGCGCCCAGCGCAGGGGAGGGCGGGATGATCGCGCTGCACACCGTCTTCTGGGCTTTCGTCGCTGTGTTCGCGTTGATCGGCGCCCTGCGGGGGGTGGCCAAGGAGATCCTGGTCAGCACTTCCATCGTGGGGGTGATGTTCCTGTTCAGCCTGCTGCAGCAGTTCGCCCCCGCCATCTGGGAATCCCTCACCCGGGATCCCGCCACCGGTTTCTTCGCTGAGACCTTCGCCATCGCCCTGGCGGCGATCTTTGGCTACGCCGGACCGGCCCTCTCCGTGCAGCTGGCCGGACGGGCCAAGCGGGAGAAAGGGGTGGAGATCATCGCTGGCTTCGCTGCCGGCGCCATCAACGGGTGGCTGATCGCCGGATCGATCCTGTTCTTCCTGCACCGCGCCGGCTACCCGTTCCCAGAGGTGATCCAGCCCCCGGCGCCCACCAGCCCGATCCTCGACATGCTCAGCTGGATGCCGCCGGCGTTGATCAAACCCCCACTGCTCTATTTCGCGGTGGTCATCGTCCTGTTCATGCTGTTGATCTTCTATCTTTGAACGAATTACCGTAGGGGCGGCTTCAGCCGCGACCCTTGCGCCATCGAAGACGGAAGGTTTGGGATTGTGGGAAGCGAATTCATCTGTGGCCTTTGGGACCTTGAAGGCGGAGGTTTGGGGCTGAAGCCCCTCCTAACAAAGATCAATGAGGATGAAAAATGTTCTCTTTGCGACCGGGCATGGCCTTTCATCTGATCGGGATCGGGGGGGCCGGGCTCTCGGCCCTGGCCATCGTGCTGCATGAGGCCGGCTACCGGGTGAGCGGGTGCGACCGGGCCTCCTCGCCGTTTACGGAGGCCCTCCGCGCCCTCGGTATCCCGGTTCATATCGGTCACGACCCCGCTCATGTGGGCGAGGCGGAGGTGCTGGTGCGGTCCTCCGCTGTGCCGGCGGACCACCCGGAGGTCCGCGCCGCCGAGGCGCAGGGACGACCGGTGGTGAAACGGGAGGCGGTGATCGGAACGCTGATGGCGGATCGTTGGGGGATCGCCATCGCCGGAAGCCACGGGAAAACCACCACCACAGCCATGATCGCCTGGATCGCCATGGCCGCCGGGCGGGATCCCACCTTCATCGTCGGCGGGCTGATCCATGGGCTGAACCGCAACGCCCGGGCCGGGCGGGAGGATCTCTTCATCGTGGAGGCCGATGAATACGACCGGATGTTCCTGGGCCTCCGACCCCGCATCGCGGTGGTGACGACCATCGAGCACGATCATCCGGACTGTTATCCGACGCCGGAGGCGTTCTTTGAGGCCTTTCAGGCCTTTGCGGAGCAGGTGCCGCCGGAGGGGCTCCTGGTGATCTGTCATGCGGATCCCGAGGCGCGGCGCCTGGCCGATCTTCTGGAGCGCCAGGGCCGACGGGTGATCCGATACGGATGGGGGCCGCCGGCCCGCTGGTGGGCGCGCCCCCTCGCGGTGGATCGCTTCGCGCTCTTCCGCGAGGGCCGGGAGGCCGGCGTCCTCAGCCTCTCGATCCCTGGCCACCATCACGGGCTGAACGCCCTGGCCGCCCTCGCCGTCGCGGAGGCCGTGGGGATCCCGCTGGAGACGGCGCGGGAGGCCCTGAGCCGGTTCCCCGGGACCGCCCGGCGCTTCGAGGTGAAGGGGGAAGTGCGGGGCGTGCGGGTCATCGATGATTACGCGCACCATCCGGGGGAGATCCGGGCCACCCTCCAGGCGGCCCGCGCCTGCTATCCCGGCCGCTCCCTGTGGGTGGTCTTCCAGCCCCACACCTACAGCCGAACCCGGGCCCTGCTGGGGGAGTTCGCGGCCGCGTTCGAGGATGCGGATCACGTCCTCCTGCTCCCCATTTACGCCGCCCGGGAGACGGACACCCTGGGGGTGCGCAGCGAGGACATCCTGCAGCGGATGAGCCATTCGGACGCCCGATGCGTCCCGGATTTCGAGGCCGCGGTGGACTTCCTGCGTCGCCACGTGCGGCCCGGGGATGTGGTGCTGACGCTGGGGGCCGGCGACGTCTATCGGGTGGGAGAGCATTTGCTGGAAGCGCTGAAGGTTTCGGAGGAAGAATGATGTCACGCCCGATGGCCCTCCCCGGCGAGGCGCTGACCGCGGTCCTTCGGCGATGGGGGTTGACGCTCCAGCGAGGGGTCCCGCTGGCCCGCTTCACCACCGCCCGCATCGGCGGGCCCGCCGACGCCCTGGTGATCGTGGAGGAGGTTCCGGCGCTGGCGGAGGTGGTCCGGGCGGCCTGGGCCGATGGGATCCCGGTGACCCTGCTGGGGGGTGGATCAAATGTGCTGGTCTCCGATCGTGGGGTGCGGGGGCTGGTGGTGGTGAACCGGGCGCGGGAGCTGCGCTTCGAGCGGGATGGACGGGTGTGGGCGGCTTCCGGTGCCGCGCTCTCGACGCTCGCCCGGCTGTGCGCCGAGCGGGGATGGGCCGGCCTGGAGTGGGGCGTGGGGATCCCGGGCACGGTGGGTGGCGCGGTGGTGGGGAACGCCGGGGCCCACGGAGGCGACATCGCGGGCTGCCTGGAATCGGTGGAGCTGCTGCTGCCGGAAGGGGAAGTCGTGACGTGGTCGGCGGCGCAGCTGGAGCTGGGGTATCGCACCAGCCGGCTGAAGACGTGGCCTCATCCCCGACGGCCGGTGGTCCTAACAGCTCGCTTCGCCCTCCGCCCGGCGGACCCGGAGGTCCTGCTGGAGCGCATCGCCGCCTTTCACGCCTATCGCCGGCGCACCCAGCCCGGAGGCGCCAGCATCGGCTCCATGTTCCGCAACCCGCCTGGGGACTATGCCGGCCGCCTGATCGAGGCCGCCGGGCTGAAGGGCGCTCGATGCGGGGGCGTGGTGATCTCTCCCCTGCATGCGAATTTCTTCATCAACGAAGGGAACGGCACCGCGGCGGATGTGCGGGCCTTGATGGCCGAGGCACAGCGCCGCGTGTGGGAGCGGTTCGGCGTCCTCCTGGAACCGGAGATCGAGATGATCGGGGAGTGGGAAGATGAAACGGCGGATCCGTGTGGGGGTGCTCTTCGGCGGGAGGTCGGGGGAGCACGAGGTGAGCCTCCTGTCGGCCCAGTCGGTCATCCGGGCGCTGGATAAGACCAAATACGAGGTGATCCCCATCGGCATCACGAAAGAGGGCCGCTGGCTGACCCGGGGGGATCCGATGAAGGCCTTGACCGGCGGTGCCGTAACCATGGCCGACCTGATCGGAACGGAACCGGTGGTGGAGCCGGAGTCGGCGGCTCCCCTCGCCCGTGCCGAGCGCCGCGAGCTCATCCCGGGGGTGCACGCCGATGGCATCCCACAGGTGGACGTGATCTTCCCCGTGCTGCATGGACCCTTCGGGGAAGATGGCACCATCCAGGGCTTGCTGGAGCTGGCGGACATTCCCTACGTCGGGGCGGGGGTGCTGGCCTCGGCGGTGGGGATGGACAAGGTGGTGATGAAGGATGTCTTCCGGGCCCACGGCCTGCCCGTGGCCCGTTACATCGTGGTCTTCCGACGGGAGTGGGAGCGGGATCCGGAGGGCGTGATGGAGCGGGTGGAGCAGGAGATCGGCTTCCCCTGTTTTGTGAAGCCCGCCTGCCTCGGATCCAGCGTCGGCGTCTCGAAGGTGAAGCGGCGGGAGGAGCTGCCAGCCGCCCTGGCCGAGGCGGCCCGCTACGGGCGCAAGATGCTGGTGGAGCGGGCCATCCCGTCGCCCCGGGAGATCGAGGTGAGCGTGCTGGGGAACGAGGATCCCATCGCCTCCGTGCCCGGGGAGGTGATCCCGGCGGGGGAGTTCTACGACTACGCAGCGAAATACCTGGACGACCGCACGCGGCTGGTGATCCCCGCTCCCCTGGAGGAGGAGCTGGCGGAGCGCATCCGCGCCCTGGCCATCGCGGCCTTCCGGGCCATCGACGCCTGCGGCATGGCGCGGGTGGACTTCCTGCTCTCCCGGGAGACCGGGGAGCTGGTGGTGAACGAGATCAACACCATCCCGGGCTTCACGGCGGTCAGCATGTATCCGCGCCTGTGGGAGGCCAGCGGGTTGCCGTATCCGGCGTTGCTGGACCGGTTGATCGAGCTGGCCCTGGAGCGCTACGCCGATCGCCGGCGGGACGCCATCTCCTATGAGGGGTTGACATGGCTTTCCGCTCTTCACGATCACCGCGCGCGGGAAGAAGACGACGGCGGACCCTCCACGCGGTGAGCCCGGCCCCGATGGCGGTGGCCCTCTGGGCATGGCGGCCGGTGGGCTCCCGGCTGGCCGCCCTGGGGTTGCTGGGGCTCTGGCTGATCGGTGGGGGGATCCTTCTGGGGCATGAGGCCTTCTACACCCGCCTGGACGTGGCCGGAGCGCGGACGCTTTCGCCGGACGCGCTGGCCGCGGCCGCGGGGATCGATGGCCTGCACATTTTTTGGGTGAACCCGGAGGAGGCCGCGGCCGCCGTCCGCCGGCGGTTCCCCTCCCTCGAGTCTGTCGAGGTGCGTTGCCGTTGGCCGGCTTTCTGCACGCTCTTTGTGGTGGAGGGGCAGGCGCCCTGGGAGTGGATCAGCGGGGATCTGCGCCTGATCCTGGATGGGGAGGGCCGGGTGATCGAGGGAGGGACTGTCCAGGCCCGTCGGCGCCTGGAGGTCCACGGCCTGCCGCCTCCGACGCCCGGGCAACGGGTGGACCCCGGGTTGTGGGCCCGCATGCAGGAGCTGTCCCAGGCCTTCCCGGAGGTCTCTGCCTTCCGCTACGAGGCCGGTCGGGGGTTCTCCTTCGTCGATCCGGCCGGCTGGACCGTATGGCTGGGGGAGTTCGGCTCGATGTCCGCCCGGGCGGCGATCTGGCGGGCGCTGCGATCCGCTCTGGCCGCCCAGCATCCCGCCCCCGCATATCTCGACCTGCGTGTCCCAGAAGCGCCGGCCGTCGGTTTTCAGGTTGAAAGGATCCAACCATGACGCTGGTGGCGATGGACATCGGAAGCAGCAAGATCTGCACCCTGGTGGGCGAGGCCGATGAGGCCGGGGTCCTCCGGATCCTGGGGGTGGGCGTGGTCCCGGCCCGGGGGATCCGCCGAGGGGTGGTGGTGAACATCGCGGAGGCCACCGATGCGATCCGGGCTTCGGTGGAGCGGGCTGAGCGGACCAGCGGGTATCAGATCCGCCGGGCCATCGTGGGGATCGCCGGGCCGTATGTGGCCTCCGTCAACAGCAAGGGCACGGCCTCGGTGTTGCGGGGGGAGCGGGGCATCACCCCGGCGGATGTGCAGCGGGCGGTGGAGAACGCCCGCGTCATCGCCATCCCGCACTCCCGTGAGATCCTGCACGTGCTCCCCCGGGCGTTCACGGTGGACGGCCAGGAGGGGATCCGGGATCCCATCGGCATGTATGGCTTTCGCCTGGAGGCGGAGGTTCACATCGTCACCGCCGAGGTGGGCCCGTTGGCCAACCTGCGCCGCTGCATCGAATCCGCCCAGATTGAGGTGGAGGAGTTCGTCCTCTCGCCCCTCGCCTCGGCGGAGGCGGTGATCACCGAAGGGGAGCGGGAGATGGGGGTGGCCCTGGTGGACATCGGGGCGGGGACGACGGACCTGGCGGTCTTCGTGGAGGGGAGCGTGGCCTACACCACGGTGATCCCGGTGGGTGGGCAGCACATCACCAACGACCTGGCTTATGGCCTGCACGTCCCCGCCCCGGTAGCGGAGGAGATCAAGATCCGGCACGGCCACGCCCTGGCCGCTGCCATCCCTGCGGAGGAACAGATCACCGTGCAGGGGTTCGGAGACAACGGCCCGGTTACATTCTCCCGCCGGGAGATGGCGGAGATCATCGAGGCACGGGTTCAGGAGATCTTCCAGCTGGTCCTGGGGGAGCTCCGGAAGTCCGGCTACGAGCGGCTGCTGCCGGCCGGTCTGGTCCTGTGCGGAGGGACCGCGCTGTTGCCGGGGATCCGGGAGGTGGCGCGGGAGCACACCGAGATGCCGGTGCGGATCGGCATGCCATGGGATCTGGGGGGGCTGGCGGAGACCCTGCGTTCGCCGGCCTTTGCCACCGCGGTGGGCTTGCTCCGGTGGGGCCTGCGGGCGGATGCGGCGGCCGCATATGCCGCTTCCGAAGGCTCTTGGTGGGCCCGCCTCTGGCAGGCGGTGCGGGGGATCCTGCGGGAGATCCTGCCCGGATGAAGTCGGCAGGCGAGTGATCGGGGCGATGCGCCCCGGGCGGATGTTCAACTCAGGTCGCAAGGAGGTGCGGGATGGACGCGATGACGACGGGTCAGACGCCGGCCAAGATCCGTGTGGTGGGCGTGGGCGGCGGGGGCAGCAACGCCGTCAACCGCATGATCGAGGAGGGGCTCCGCGGGGTGGAGTTCATCGCCGTCAACACCGATGTGCAGGCCCTCTCCCTGGCCAAGGCCGATCGCCGCATCCACATCGGGGAGAAGATCACCCGCGGGCTGGGCGCAGGGGGCAACCCCGAGATCGGCTACAAGGCCGCCGAGGAGTCCGCGGACCTGATCTACGAGGCGCTGCGGGGCTCCGACATGGTCTTCATCACCGCTGGGATGGGCGGCGGTACCGGGACCGGGGCCAGCCCGGTGATCGCTCGCATCGCCCGGGAAGTGGGGGCCCTGACCATCGGGGTGGTGACCCGCCCCTTCTCCTTCGAGGGTCCCAAGCGGGCCAAGGCGGCGGAGGAGGGCATCAACCGCCTGAAGGAGAACGTGGACACCCTCATCGTGATCCCGAACGATCGCCTGCTGGAGATCACCGATAAGAAGGTGACCCTGGTCCAGGCGTTCCGCATGGCCGATGAGGTGCTCCGCCAGGGCATCCAGGGCATCAGCGAGCTGATCACCGTCCCCGGCCTGATCAACCTGGACTTCGCCGACGTGCGCACGATCATGGCCGAGGGCGGGGCGGCGCTGATGGCCATCGGGGAGGCCTCCGGGGAGAACCGCGCGGTGGAAGCGGCCCAGCAAGCCATCTCGAGCCGGCTGCTGGAGGTAACCATCGACGGCGCCCGGGGGATCCTGTTCAACGTGACCGGCGGGCCCGACCTCACCCTCCACGAGGTCCATCAGGCGGCGGAGATCATCCGTCAGGCGGCCCATCCCGAGGCCAACATCATCTTCGGCGCCGTCATCGATGAGGCCATGCAGGATCGGGTGCGGATCACGGTGATCGCCACCGGGTTCGAGCGTCCACCGCTTCAAGGCCGTCGCCCGGCCCAGGCCGCCACGCCGGGGCGGGCGGAGACCGGCGCCCCACGCCCCGAGGAGGGCCGGCGTCCGCTCAGCGATCGCAGCTTCTCCGAGGGGGACCTGGACATCCCGGCCTTCCTGCGCCGGCGGGGTTGATGGATAGGGCGCTTCCCCTTCCGCCCGGGGTGATACGTAGGAGGGTGAGGGAGAGCAGGCGGCCGCTCTCCCTCACCCTGTTGAGGGTTTCAATGCCCCAGATCCTTTACGGAGGCCTTTCGGGGTTGCCAGACCAGCCGGGCCTCGCGGAACCGGGAGAGGCGCGCCCGGGCCGCCTCCCAGAGGGGGCGCAGATGGGCCGCCCGCACCCGGAACTCGCCCCGCAGCTGGGTCAGGATCAGCCGGCTGTCCCCTCGGACCTCCACGGTGAAGGCGGAGGGGTCCTTTCCCGTCTGTTCGATTCGGCCGATCAGGTCATCGAGGGCGGCGATGAGGGTGCGATACTCCGCCTCGTTGTTGGTCATCGCCTCCCCGAACTCCAGCCGGCGCACATCCTCCCGTCCGTCCCGCGTGTGGAGGCGATACGAGCCGTAACCGGGGCCCGGGTTGCCCCGGCTGCCGCCATCGAAGATCACGATGTAGTCCGGCGCGGCGCGCGGCATGGGTTCGCGCTCTGGATTTCTATGTGAGATGAGCCTAAGATAGAGATCATGCCGTTGAGGGCGAAAACGAAGAAACCCCCGACCCTCCCCCGGAGGAGGGCGCGGCGGATCCTCCCTCAACGAGCTTTTCTCCGGGAGCACCGATGGCGCGTCGGGATCGACCGGGCATCGCCGTGTTCATCGATTTCGAGAACATTGTAACCGCAGCGGAGAGCCGTTACTACACCCTGGACCTCCCGCGCCTGTTCGCGGAGCTCGGCCGGCGCGGGCGTCTGGTTCTGAAGCGAGCTTATGGGGACTGGTCGCGCTTCACCAAATACCGGGAGGAGCTGCTCCGACACGGGGTGGATCTGGTCCAGATCTATTCCTACGGCCACAAGATCGCCCGCAACCGCGCCGACGTCCGCATGGCCATCGATGCCATGGAGGTGCTCTTCACCCGACCGGAGATCCAGATCTTCGCCATCATCTCGGGGGACAGCGATTTCTCCAGCCTGATCACCCGGCTCCGGGAGCACGGCAAGTTCGTCATCGGCGTGGGCGTCCAGGGAGCCACCAGCGACCTGATCCCGGCCCTCTGCGATGAGTTCGTTTACTACGACACCCTGATCGTCTCGGAGGGAGGAGCGGCTCCCACCCCAGCGCCTCCTTCGACCCCGGAGGGTGAAGCGCCGGCCCCCACCCCGGAGGCCATGGGAGCGGCGGAGCGCTACCGTCGTTACCTGGAGGACTGGGGCTTCGCGTTGCTGGAGGCCACCGTTCGGCGCATGGGGCTCACCCGCCTCTTTGAGGCCCTGCGGACGGGAGCCTCCGACCTCACTCTCACCCGCTGGCTGGAGCAGGCGAACTGGGAGGGCCTGGATCTGGAGGAGAGTGGCCGCCAGGAGCTGAGCTGGTTGCTGCTGTTGAGCCCCGCCCTCTCCTTCGGCGCCCTCCCGCCTTCCTCCGTCACGCCCATCCAGGGGTTGCGGGTGACGAGCCTCAAGCGGTTCATCGAGGCGGCGGAGAGCGGGATGATCCGGTTCCTGGGCATGGCCAACTGGCCCCTGGAGCCGGAGGCCCTGGCCCTCCTGCTCGGCCTCCCCATCGGCGAGGTGGAATCCATCCTGCGGGGAATGGTGCGGGAGGGGGTCCTGGCGTCCGAGAACGGCGTCCTGCGCTGGGCGCGTCCGGAGGATCCGCTGCGGGAGGACGTCTTCGAGCCGCTGCGGGTAGAGCTGGCCGGGGTCCGTTATCCCTCCGGGATCACCCCCTCCCTGGGGGAGGCCCGGGCGCTGTTCGAGGAGGGGATGAGCTATCGGCGCGATCGAAACTTCCCCATGGCCCTGGACCGCTTCCGGCTGGCGCTGCGGATGACCCTGGACCTGTGGGAGGCGCGTGCGCCGGGGGTCGGGCCCTATGAGATCCGCTGGCGCGCGGCCAGCTACTGCTCGGTGCGGGCCGGTGAGCTCTTCAACAACCGCCGCGACTACGCCGGCTCCCTCCCTTACTACCACGCCTTCATCGCTCTGATGATCCCCGGCGATCCGGTCTGGGAGAAGCTCCGCGGGCTGGTGGACTTCATGCTTCATTACGCGCTGTCCGCCTTCTCCGAGAATCAGATCCCGGTCGCCGCCGGACCGTTCGTACGGCGTGTGCTGGAGCTCTTCCACGATCCCGACCCCACGCGGGGGGAACGGGTCCGGGCATGGGTGGAGACAGTCGCCTCCCTGAACCCGACCATGATCGCCTGGCTGCTGGATCAACTGGCCGGAGTGGAGGCCCCGGAGGAACAGAAATCGCCCCTGGAGGCTTTCCTCCGGGCTCACATGCAGGAAGCCCGGTCTGTCCGCTGATGGAAAGCCCTCCGGCCCTCCCCGGCGCGCCGCGGATTCCGACGGCCGCCTCGCCGGGCTCCGGAACTCTATGGGAGGATCCCGGACGATGACCATCCGATGGCTGGGAAGAGCGCTGGCGCTCATCGGCTTCTTGATGGTGCTTCAGAGCCTGGCATGGATGTCCCGCGTCCCCCCGATGGGGGCGAGCCCTTCCCGTTTGGCGAACGGCGAGGAGGCCGTGACGGCGATCCCATCGCCCGCTTTGCCCGCGGCGCCGCCGACGCCAACCCCTTCTCCGATGCCGACCGCGACGCCTACGCCGGTGCCGCCCACTCCGACGCCCACGCCGGGGCTCCCCGCGCGCTGGGCGCTCACCCCCACACCCCCTCCCGCGCCCGTCGGGGTCCCGGAGGGCGCGCCCCCTCCCCGTCCGCTCCTCTCGTTCCCTCCGGGCCGCGTCAACCTTCTGTTGCTGGGGAGCGATCGACAGCCGGGGGAACGGGTCGGTCGCACGGATACCATCATCCTGGTTTCCATTGATCCGGAGGGTCCCTCCGCTCGCCTGCTCAGCATCCCCCGCGATCTGTGGGTGTATATCCCGGGCTGGCAGTCCCACAAGATCAACACGGCTTACCCCCACGGGGAGCTCTCCGGGTATCCCGGCGGCGGCTACGGTCTTCTCCGCGACACCCTGCGCTACAATCTGGGGATCGCAACCCACGGATACGCGCTGGTGGACTTCCAGGGGATGCGGGCGATCATCGACGCCCTGGGCGGGGTGGACGTCCTGGTCCGTTGCCCCCTTTACGACGTCTTCCCGGATCCCGATGATCCGACCATCACGGGGACGCTGAATTTGCCTGCTCCCGGCTATTATCATCTGGACGGCAAGCAGGCCCTGTGGTATATGCGATCCCGTTATTCCACCGGCGATGCGGATCGCGCCCGCCGCCAGCAGCAGGTGCTGGAAGGGATGCTGGATCGTCTGAAGGAGGGCGGATGGCTGTCCCGGGCACCCGCTCTCTGGTCCGGCCTGCGTCAGACCGTGCAGACGGATCTGGGGTTAGATGAGGTGCTCTGGCTGGCCTCCCTGGGGCTTCGCATGGACCGTTCGCGCATCGCGCGCGGCTCCCTGCATCCGGTGTTGGCTTCGGCGAGGATCACGACCACTTCGGAGAACGAGCTGTTCATTTATCTGCCCACAGAGCAAACATATGCTTACCTGGAGCGGTTCCTGCTCGGGCCGCTTCCATCCCAGGCCTCTCCGCTCACCCGGGTGGAGTTGATCAACGCCAGCGGGAACGCGCTTTACGCCGGGATGGCCGTAGAGATCCTGCGGGAGGCCGGGTTCGGCGTGGTCCGCACGGCGGAGGTGGAACCGGACGGGCGGCCGAGCCGGGTGCTGGCGCTCCATCCGGAGAGCTCGGCCGGGGCGGTCCAATCCCTCCTGCGCGCGCTTCATCTGCCGGCGTCCCGGCTGGAGTCCGCCCCCGAGCCCGGGGCGGAGGTTGCCTATCGCATCTGGCTGGGCACGGATTTCAACCCATGTGGGCGCTGAAGCTTCCCTGCCTCAGAGGTTGACGATGCGTCTGAAGGCGATCGAGCTGCACGGGTTCAAGAGCTTCGCCACGCCCACCCGCCTGGAGTTCCCGGGACGGGTGACGGTCATCGTGGGTCCCAACGGCAGCGGCAAGAGCAACATCGCGGAGGCCATCCGCTGGGCCCTGGGCGAGCAGAGCCTCTCCACCCTCCGGGTCCGCCGGGGGGAGGATCTGATCTTCGCTGGCAGCGACCAGCGGCCCCGCGCCGGCATGGCGGAGGTGACGCTGATCTTCGACAACGCGGAGGGCGATCTGCCGGTGGACTTCGCCGAGGTCGCCCTAACCCGGCGGGTCTACCGCGATGGGGAAGGGGAGTATCTCCTCAACGGCAACCGGGTCCGTCTGCGGGACATCCAGGACCTGCTGGGCGCCACGCCCCTGGCCCGGCGGACGTATACCGTCATCGGTCAGGGGTTGGTGGATGAGGTGCTCCGGATGCGGCCGGAGGAGCGTCGAGCGCTGTTCGAGGAGGCCGCCGGCATCGCCCTCTACCGGATGAAACGGGAGGAGGCCCTTCGGCGCCTGGAGGCCACCCAGCAGAACCTGACCCGGGTTCGGGATCTGCTCGCGGAGATGACGCCGCGGCTGAACAGCCTTCGCCGTCAGGCGGAGCGGGCGCGCCAGTATGAGGAGACGCTCTCCCGTCTGAAGGCGCTCTGGCGCCGATGGGCCGCGCGCCGGATGGCCGCGCTGCGTCGGAGCCTGGAGGAGGCGCAGGCGGCCGTCGCCGAGGCCGAGGCCGCCCGGCTCCGTCACCAGGAACAGCAGGCGGCCTCCGAGGCGGAGGCGGCGCGGCTTCGAGAGGAGATCCGGCGTCGGCGGGCCGCCCTACAGGAGGAAGAGGTCGCCTGGGGGAAGCTTCAGGAGGCCCTCGCTGACCTGCGCCAGCGGCAGCAGGCCCTCGAGGAGGCGCTCCGGGCCGTCCGGGAGCGCCGGGAGGCGTTGCAGGAACGTCAGGCGGCCCTGGAGGCCCGGCAACACGCGCTGGAGGAGGCCCGGGAGGCGCTGTTGCGCCGCGCCCAGGCGCTGCAGGCGCAACGTCAGGAGTGGGAAGCGCGCCATGAGCCGCAGCGCGCCCGAGGCGAGGCCCTCCGTCGTCAGCTGGAGGCGATTCAGGAGGCGGAGCGGCAGCGCGAGGCGGAGGCCGACCGCCTCGCCCGTCGGCGCCTCTCCCTGGAGGCGTTCTTACGCGAACTGGAAGAGCAGGCACGCGAGGAGGCCAGCCGTCGGCAGGAACGGGAAGCCCGACAGGCCGCGTTGCAGGAGGAGCGGGAGCGGCTCCGTCGGGAGGCCCAGGCCTTACAGGAGGCCCGCGAGATCCTGGACCGTCAGGTCGCCCAGGCCCATCGGTCCCTGGAGGAGGCGGAAGCGGAGGTCGCCCGCGCCCGGGAGGCCCTCGCCCGAGCGGAGGCCGACCAGGCTTACTTGGAATCTTATGCGGAAGCCCTGGCCCGACGCCGGGAGGCTCGGGAGGGATGGTCGGAGGACCTGCGGGCGATCCTCTCCGCCGGCCTCCCCGGGGTCCTCGGGGTCTTGGCGGATTTCCTGGAGGTTGATCCCGGCTGGGAGGTCGCCGTGGCGGCCATTCTGGGGCCGCTGCTCCAGGCGCTGATCGTGCGCGAGGCCCGCGTCCTGGAGGCGCTGCGCGCCCAGGTTCGCCACGGCCTTCCAGTGATCCTTCTGGACGCCCTGCGCTTCGAGCGGCCCCGCCCGGCCCGACATCGGTTCCTGCTTTCCGGAAGCCCGCCCGTGCCCGCCGGCCTGCTTCCGGCCGCCCGCGTCGTGCGTGCCCCTGAGCCCCGTCTGCAGGCCTGGCTTGAGCATCGTCTGCAAGGGATCTGGCTGACGAAGACATGGGAGGAGGCCCGGGCCCTGCGGTCGCGTCTGCCCCGATCCGCCCACATCCTCACCCCAGAGGGCGAGCGCATGAGCGGGGAAGGGATCGTGTGGATCGGCCGGCACACGGCGCCGGAGTCGGCAGGGTGGATCGAAGAATCGCAATGGCGCGCGCTGCGGGGGCAGCTGGAGGAAGCCCGGCGGGCCCGACGGCACGCGGAGGAGGCGCTGGAACAGGCGATGGGCCGATGGCATCGCGCCCGGGAGGCCCTGGCAGCCCTCGAGGAGGAGCGCCGCGCCCTCGAAGCCCGATGGGAGGCCCTTCAGCGCGCCTTCCGGGAGGTCGAGGGACAGCTGGAGGCGGAGGCGCGAGCCCTCCAGGCCATGGCCCGGGAAGCGGCGGCCTGGGAGGCCCGGCGGGCTGAGCTGGCAGCCGAACAGGCGGACCTGACCCGACGGGAACAGGCCCTCACCGAGGAGCGACAGGCGCTGGCGGAAGCCCGAGCCTCCCTGGAGAGGGAGCTGGCAGCCCTGGGCCTAGAGGGGATGGAGCAGGAACTGGCCCGCCTGCGAGCGGAGGAACGGTTGCTGGAGGAGGAGCGCCGTCAGGTGGAAGAGCAGATCGCCCGCCTGATCGCGGAGCGACAGGCTCTCGAAGTCGAGCGGATGACCCTGGAGGATCCGGAGGGCGCGCCCTCATGGCAGGCCCTGGAGGCCGAGCAAGCCCAGCTTCAGGAAGCCCTCCGGGATCTGGAGGCACAGCGTCAAGCACGGGAAGCCCGGCGGGCTGAAGAGATGACGCTCCTTCTATCCCTGGAATCGGCCTTCGAGGCCGTATGGGAGCAGGTGGAAACCCTCCGCCGCATTGGGCAGGAGCAGGAGGAAGCGGTGCACGCCGCGCGGCTGGAGCGGGTGCGCCGGGAGGGGGAGTTGCGGGCCTTTCAGCAGGCGTTGCAGGAGGAGTGGCGCCACCTGGAGGGAGCCGCCGGGTCGGAGGAGGTCGGGGAGCTGAACTTGGAAGCGCTGGAGGAGATCCAGACGGAGGAGCCGCTGGAGGCCCTGGAGGCGGAGGTGGAGGCGTTGCGGCGGGCGTTGCGCCGGCTGGGGCCGGTGAACCCCGAGGCGGCCGCCGAATACGCCGCGCTCCAGGAGCGCCACGCCTTCCTGACCGCCCAGGTGGCGGATCTGGAAGCGGCGTCCGCCTCCCTGCGGCAGACCGTGGAAGCCCTGGATCAGCAGATGCAGCAGGCTTTTATGGAGACGTTCCGGGCGGTGGGCCGCGCCTTCCGGGAGACCTTCACCGCGCTGTTCGGCGGGGGAAACGCCCGCCTGGCCCTCACCCCAGCCGAGCGATGGGATGAAGCGGGGGTGGAGATCTACGTCCGCGTGCCCGGGAAACGAACCCAGAGCCTCATGATGCTCTCAGGAGGGGAGAAAGCGCTGACGGCCACCGCCCTCATCTTCGCCCTGCTGAGCGTCCGCCCTTCCCCCTTCGTGATCCTGGACGAGGCGGATGCCGCGCTGGATGAGGCCAACATCGGCCGCTTCCGGGAGATGATCCGCCGGCTGTCCGAGCGCACTCAGTTCATCCTCATCACCCACAACCGGGGCACCGTCGAGGTCGCGGACGTCCTGTATGGGGTCACCATGCGCCCCGATGGCACCTCCCAGGTCCTGAGCCTGCGCTTGGAGGAAGCGGAACGGGTGATGGCAACGCCGGCGAAGCCATGAGCCACCCTTCGGTAGGAGCGGCTTCCGCTGGGGCCTATCGTAAGAGTGGCTTCAGCCGCGACCCACTAAGTAAGCTGAAATTCATTTCAGTCTGCATCCTGGGGATGAGGGGGAGCGCCTGCCACCGAGGCTTTCGCCGCGACCCTCGCTGTCTCGAAGACGAGGGTTCGGGTTATAGGAACAGTCTTCGCCACGGCCGCTCGCGGGATCGAAAACGAAGGTTCGGGACGAAAGCTCCCCCTCCAAAGATCGATGTCTGTAGGAGCGCTTTCGCCGCGACCTTTCGCAGGCTCGAAGGCGGAGGTTCAGGCCGAGGTCTATCCTGTCAAAAGCAACCGGCGGTGTCCTGGAGCGAGAGTTCGGGGCGAATGGGCTTTAAATTAATCCAGACACCTTCGGAAAAGCGGGGATTCCCTGCATCGGATGGGATAGCAGTTGAAATGAATTTCGAGATACAGCGCGCATGTTCGAACCCCCAGTCCGATCTTTAAACCCTCTGCGAGCTCCAGACCAGGATGTCCGAAGGGCGTGGGAAGCCAGCTTTTCTCGCTCTCCGAACGAAGCCATCCCTTTCGGTGCGAGAGGTGAGGGAGTGGCCGAGCGCGGGGGAATCTTCCGCATGCCGTCGGGTCCTCTCCGGGTATAATCGAATTGTCAGGCAGCGACCCGGAGCCTGTTTGCCCGGATGTCTCTCTCTGACCGGTGAGGGTTGCACGACCCACGAGCTCAGGCCCGAACCGATGCACGCGAGGCGCTCGCCGGTGGGAGAGCCGGGAGGTTGGCATCTTCCGTTCTTTTAGCCGGCGCAGGCCGGTCGTCGGCCGAAGGCTTTTGCGCCGATTGAAATCGGCCTTCTCAGGCGCTGCGCGCCGGGCGTCGGCCTTCGCCGACGCAAAAGACAACCTTCGGTCGGCGCAGGCCGACCGTTGGCCGAAGGTCTCTTGAGGTCGAATTCATTCGGCGTGCGGGCCGGTCGTCGGCTGAAGGCGTTCGCGCCGATTGAAATCGGCCTTCTCAGGCGCTGCGCGCCGGCGTCGGCCTTCGCCGACGCAAAAGACAATCCTTCGGTCGGCGCAGGCCGACCGTCGGCCGAAGGCCCTCGAAGGTCGAATTCATTCGACGCATCCGCCGACCGTTGGCCGAAGGTCTCTTGAGGCCGAATTCATTCAGCATCCAGGCTGACCCTCGGCTGAAGGCCGTTCGAGGTCGAATTCATTCAACGCGCAGGCGCGCGACCCGGAAGGGAAGGGGGAACCGGATGCAGGAGATCACGCTTTCCCAGTATAGCGCGGAGATCGAACGCCTGCTCCAGGACGAAGCCTATGATGAGGCCATCGCCCACTGCATGCACATCCTGAAGCGCTACCCGAAATACCAGCGGGCCTACCGTCTGCTGGGCCAGGCTTACCTGGAGAAGGGCCAGGATGATGCGGCGATGGACCTCTTCGCCCGGGCCCTGAGCGCGGATCCGGAGGATTTCCTCCCCCGCATCGGCCTCAGCGTGATCTACGAGCGCCGTGGGCAAATCGCCGAGGCGGCCTGGCAGATGGAACGGGCCTATGAGCTGCTCCCTTACAACGAGTTCATCCGGGAGGAGCTGGCCAAACTCTACGCCCGCCGGGACGGAGCCCCCCCGGAGTTCCTGCCCCTCACCCGGGGCGCCCTCGCCCGCCTCTACGCCCGGGGCCATCTCTACGCCGCCGCCATCGCGGAGCTGGAGAGCCTGCTCCAGGAGGCGCCCCAGCGCGCCGACCTCCGCGTCCTTTACCTGGAGGTGCTGTGGCGGGATGGGCGGCGCCTCGAGGCCGCGCGGGTCGCGCAGAGCCTGCTCCAGGAGCTCCCCTATTGCCTGAAGGCCAACCTCATCCTGGGTGAGTTCTGGATGGCCAGTGGCCGCGAGGCGGAGGCCCGCGAGCTGTTCCGCCGCGCCGCCGCCGTAGACCCCGAGCTCACCCTGGTCCCGGATCTCCTCGGGCCGACGGCCTCGATCCAGCCGGCGGAGGTGCGGATCGAACGCCTGATCTATGTGCCTCCCACCCCGGCCTACGCCCGACCCGCTGTGGAGGAGGGCGAGATCCCCGAATGGCTCCAGGCCCTGGGCCTCCCATTGGGAGAGGAAGTCCCGACCGCACCCGCTGCCGAGGAAGCCCCAGCCGCGCTGGAAGCCCTGGAAGCCGCCCCACCGGAGACTCCCCAAACCCCATCCCCCGAGCCGGTGGCGGAGACCCTGGAATGGTTACGATCAATAGAGGTGACTCCGGTGGAGCCGGAGGAAGAACCTTTGGGGGCTCCGGAGGAAGTCCCGCCTCCGGAGCTGGAGTTGCCGGAATGGCTACAGGAGGAGTTCTCCCTCCCCTCCGAAGCGCCTTCGTGGATGGAAGGACCGGGGGAGGGGGAGGCTGGACCTTCATGGATGGAGGGTCTCTTCCCGCCGGAGATGCCCGCCCCAGTCTCTGAGGCCCCGAGTGAAGAGGCGCCGCCCGAGATCCCGTGGGAAGCCCCCGGGGAGCTCCCGCCGGCCCCGGAGGAACCGGGAGAGGTCCCGATGGAGAGGCCGGGCGAGGAGGCTGCGCCGGAGGTCGCCGGCCTGCCGCCGCTGCCGGAGTCGCTGAGCCCGGAGGAGGCCCTGGCCTGGCTGGCCCGGATCGCCGAGGGCAAGGAGGAGATGCTGCGGGCCCAGGCGCAACAGGAGGCGGAAGCCCGTCTGGCGGAGATCCTGGGCCGTCGGCCGCCGGAAGCTCCCACCCCCCCGCTTCCGACGCCGCCGGAGGAGATCCCCGAGGCTCCCATAACGGAAGCCGCTCCGGAGGCGGCGTCAGCCGAAGAGGCCGCGCTCCCGGACTGGCTGCTGGCCCTCAAGCCACCGGAGGAGGAGATCGCCCCGGCCCTCGAGGAGGAGGAACGCCGGTTCCGGGAGCTCCTGGAGGAGGCGGCCGCCCAGCCCCTGGAGATCCCGCCGGAGTGGCAGGCGGCGATGGGGATCTTCCCGGAGGCCCTTCCGGAGGCGCCATCTCCGGAAGCGGCCCCGCTCGAAGCAGCGCCTCCGGAGGAGATCGAGACGCCACCGCTGGAAGGCGCCCTCCCCTTCCCGACGCCGGAGATCGCCCCCGAAGCTGTCGGCGAGGCGATGCCGGAAGATCTTCAAGTCGAGGAAGTGTGGGAAGGGAAGGGACTAGCCCCGGAGGCCGTTGAGACGGCACCTATCTGGGATCTCCTGGCGGTGGATGAGGGCCTCCCGCCGGCTGGGAAGATCCCGGAGCCCGCCCCCGCTGTGGATCCCCGCTGGCTGGAGCGCCTGCACGCGGTGCCGGTCGCCGAGACCATGGCCGGCGCGCTGCTGGGGGTCCTGGCGGATTATGAGGCCCGCCTGAAGGCCCAGCCTCGGGATCACGAGACCCGCCTGGCAATGGCCCGGTTGCTCTTCAACTTGGGCGACACCGCCCGGGCCGTTCGGGAGTATCAACGACTGATGCGGGTGGCGGCGATGCGGGAGCGCGTGATCGCCGATCTGGAGCAGGCAGTGCAGCTGCGCCCCGACGAATCCCGCCTGTGGCAGGCCTTGGGGGATGCCTACCAGGAGGCCGGGAAGCTGCAGAAGGCCCTGGAGGCCTATCGCCGGGCTCTGGCCCACCTGGGTTCGTGAGCAGCGGGTTGAGCCCTGGGGCCCCGGCTCGCTTCCCCATCTATCCCGGACTCGGAGGCCCATCGATGCGCATCGGGATCCTGAGCGACACCCACGATCATATCGAGAACACGCGTCGGGCTTTGGAGATCCTCCGCCGGGAGGGGGTGGAGCGCCTCTTCCACTGCGGGGACGTGACCTCGCCGGAGGTGGTGGCCCTTTTCGAGGGCTGGGATGTGCTCTTCGTCCGCGGCAATCTGGACCGCCTGGAGGCGCTGGAACCGGCGGTGGTGGCCCTGGGGCGTCAACCCTTCCTGGGGGATGAGTTGACCACCACTCTGGCAGGCCGGCGCATCGCCCTCCTCCACGGCGACGACACGGCCCGCCTCCAGCAGCGCATCGCCTCCGGGGAGTTCGACTACGTGTTCCACGGCCACACCCATCGGCGTCGGGACGAGCGGGTGGGGCGGACCCGCGTGATCAACCCGGGGGCCCTGGGCGGCGTCCGCCACGAGAGTCGCTCGTTCTGCATCCTGGACCTGCAGACCGACGAACTCCGTTTCATCGAGGTTGAGGAATGAGGGAGGAACTCTTCCCGCCGGACACTCCGTTCCGCATGGCGGTGCCCATCGAGGTCCGCTTTCGGGATCTGGACGCGATGGGGCATGTGAACAACGCGGTGTATTTCACATATTTCGAGCATGCGCGCTTGCACTACCTCCGCCGGCTGGCTGAGGTGCCTCCCCCGCTGGAGCCCCTGGGGATGATCGTGGCCGAGGCGACCTGTCAGTATCGGGCGCCCATCACCCTGGGGATGCCGCTCCGGGTCTGGATCCGGGTGGGGGAGATCCGTCAGCGCAGCTTCGTCTTCCTCTACCGGATCGAACGCTGCGACACCGGTCAGGTGATGGCCCTCGGCCGCTCGGTGCAGGTGGCTTACGACTACGCCCGCGGCGTCTCCGTCCCGATCCCGGAGCCGTGGCGGGAGCGCTTCCGCGCCTTCGAGGAAGGGCAGCTGGAGCTGGCCCTCTCTTCTCCCTCACGATCCGATGGGGGCAAGGATGATCATCGTGGATGCCCATGAAGACCTGGCCTGGAACGCTCGCTCCTTCGGCCGGGATTACACCCGCTCGGCCCATGAGACGCGGCAGCGGGAGGAGGGGACGGAGATCCCCCGTCTGAACGGACGGTGCATGCTGGGCCTGCCGGAATGGCTGGCCGGGCGGGTGGCGGTGATCTTCGCCACCGTCTTCGTGATGCCGGCGCGCCACGCCCGCTCGGCGATGGAGCGAACCTACCGCACCCCCGATGAGGCCTACGCAGAGGGGATGGCCCAGCTGGATTACTATGAGCGCCTGACGGAGACCCAGCCTCGCTTCCGGTGGATCCGCTCCCGTCGGGACCTGGAGGCCGTGCTGGAAACGTGGCGGGAACCCCTCCCGGAGCCTGACCCGCGGTGCATCGGGATCGTCTGCCTGATGGAGGGGGCGGACCCCATCCGGCGCCCGGAGGAGGTGGAGGTCTGGTATGAGCGAGGGGTGCGGATCATCGGGCCGGCCTGGAGTGCCACGCGCTACGCCGGCGGCACCGGGGAGCCAGGCCCTCTGACCGATGAGGGACGCCGGCTGCTGAAGGTGATGCAGGATTTCCCCCTTATCTTGGACCTCAGCCACATGGCCGAGCGGAGCTTCTTCGAGGCCCTGGAGCGCTATGAGCGGCCGGTCATCGCCAGCCACTCCAACCCTCAAGCCCTGGTGCCCGGGGACCGCCAGCTCTCCGACGCGATGATCCGCGCCCTGGCCGAACGGGACGGGGTGATCGGAGTGGTTCTCAGCAATCGCATGCTCAAGAAGGGCTGGACCCGGGGGGATCCCAAGGAGGCGGTCACGGTTTGGGATGTGGTGCGGGCCATCGACTACATCTGCCAGCGGGTGGGGGACGCCCGTCACGTCGGGATCGGGAGCGATTTCGATGGCGGCTTCGGGGCGGAGGAGACCCCGGCGGAGTTCGACACGGTGGCGGATCTCCCGAAGATCGCCGATGCCCTGCGACAGGCCGGCTTCGCCGAGGCCGATGTGGAAGCGGTGATGGGCGGGAACTGGTTGCGCATCCTGCGCCACGGGCTGGAGTGAGAGGAGCGCGGGGAGATGTGGTCGACAGGGGAGGGGTCGGAGGAGCGGCCGGTCCTGGTGATCGGGGCCGCAGGCCTGGACCTCAAGGGATACGCCGCGGGGGCCCTCCGCCTTGGGGCGACCAACCCGGGCCAGGTGCGGCGGAGCGTCGGCGGGGTGGCCCGTAACATCGCGGAGAACCTGGCCCGGCTGGGTCATCCGGTCTTCCTGATCTCCGCGGTGGCCGACGATGAGACCGGCCGCTGGGTGCTGGAGCGCACCCGGAGCGCAGGGGTCAACGTCGAGCATGTGGCGGTGATCCCTCAGGGCCGGACCGGCACTTACCTGGCGGTGCTGGATGAGCAGGGGAACCTGGTGGTCGCGGTGGACGACATGAGCATCCTGGAGGCCATCACCCCCCGCTATCTTCAAACCCGCCGCGCCCTCTTCGAACAGGCGGCCATGGTGGTCCTGGATGCCAACCTCTCGCCGGCCGCCCTGCGCATGGCCGTCCGCCTCGCCCGACGGTTCGGCATCCCGGTGGCGGCCGACCCCACCTCCCCCACCTTGGCCATGCGCCTCCGATCCATCCTTCCGGAGCTGCATCTGGTGACGCCCAACACCGCGGAGGCGGAGGCCCTCACCGGCCTGCCGGTCTCGAACGTGGACGAAGCCCTTTTCGCCGCGCGCTATCTCACCGCCCTGGGGGTGCGGGTGGCCATCATCACCATGGCGGAGCTCGGCTTGGTCTACGCCGCCGGGGACCTCAGCGGGCATATCCCTGCCATCCGCACCGAGATCGTGGACTTCACCGGGGCCGGGGATGCGCTGACGGCCGCGGTGATCTTCGCCCTGCTCCATGGGATCCCGATTGAGGAGGCGGTGCGCCTGGGGGTGGCCGCCGCCGCCCTGACCCTCCGCTCCCGGGAGACGGTCTCCCCGGAGCTCAGCCTGGAGCGGCTCTACGAGCAGCTGGTGATCTGAGATCCCTGCGGGGCGATGGCGTTTTCCATCCCCAATTCAGGAGACGCGAACGATGGGCGAGGTCTGGCCGTCCCGTTGGATGGAAACCTTCCTCCGGCTTCAGGAGGAGCTGGTGGCGCTGTTGCGGGAGCTGGTCCTCCGCGAGTCGCCCACCACCGAGAAGGCGGCGGTGGACCGGCTGGGGGAGTTCGTGGCCGAACGCCTGCGGGAG
Organism: Thermoflexus hugenholtzii JAD2; assembly: GCF_900187885.1. Lineage (NCBI taxonomy): Bacteria > Bacillati > Chloroflexota > Thermoflexia > Thermoflexales > Thermoflexaceae > Thermoflexus > Thermoflexus hugenholtzii. The sequence goes on from NZ_FYEK01000027.1 coordinate 50,797, forward strand.
CTGGGGGCTCAGGTGGAGCGGATCCCCCAGGAGGCCGTCGGGGATCACTGGGTCGCCACCTGGGGCGATCCGGAAGCCTCCACGCAAATCCTGACCCTCTGTCACCTGGACACGGTGTGGCCATTGGGGACCCTGGAGCGCATGCCTTTGCGGGAGGAGGACGGGCGCCTCTATGGGCCCGGCGTCTTCGACATGAAAGGCGGGATCGCCGTCCTCCTCGGTGCCCTTCAGGGCCTGCGGACGCTCGGCCTCCATCCCCCGCACCGCGTCCGGATGCTGTTCACCAGCGATGAGGAGACCGGCAGCGAGACCTCCCGCCCGCTGATCGAGGAGGAGGCCCGGCGCAGCCAGCTGGTCCTGTGCCTGGAGCCCGCCCTCCCCGACGGCAGCCTGAAGACGTTCCGCAAAGGGGTGGGGGATTTCATCGTGATCGCGCACGGGCGCTCCGCCCACGCCGGCGCCGATCCCCAGCGCGGGATCAACGCCATCGAGGAGCTGGCGTATCAGATCATGCGCCTGCGCGCCCTGGCCGATCCCCGGCGCGGCACCACTGTGACGGTGGGGGTGATCCGGGGCGGCACCCGACCCAACGTGGTGCCGGAATACGCGGAGATGGTAGTGGACGTGCGGGTGGCGACCCGGGCGGAGATGGACCGGATGGAGAAGGCCTTCCGGAGCCTGCGGCCGGTCCTGGATGGCGCCCGCGTGGAGGTGCGGGGAGGGTTCAACCGACCCCCGATGGAGCGGGACGCCCGGATGGTCGCCACCTTCCGGCGGGCCTGCACCATCGCGGCCGAGCTGGGGCTGACCCTCACGGAAGGAGGGACCGGCGGGGGAAGCGACGCGAACTTCACCGCCGCCCTGGGCGTCCCCACCCTGGATGGCCTGGGGGCGGTGGGCAACGGCGCCCACGCCCTGGATGAGCACGTGTGGATCGCCTCCCTCCCGCAACGGGCCGCCCTGGTCGCCGCTTTGCTGGCTCGATGGACGGTATTATAAACAAGGAAGGGCAACGTGACAGTGGAGTAGGGAAGGGGAATGGAGATGGAGGAGCTGGCCCGCGCGGCGGAGATGATCCGCCGCTCCCGTTATTTGGTGGCCCTGACCGGAGCCGGGATCAGCACCCCTTCGGGGATCCCGGATTTCCGGAGCGAAGGCTCCGGGCTGTGGACGATCTACGATCCGATGGAGGTGGCCTCCATCTGGGCCTTCTCCCGCCGTCCCGAAGCGTTTTTTGAGTGGGTGCGCCCCCTGGCCCGCATGATCCGGGAGGCCCGGCCCAACCCCGCCCATTACGCCCTGGCCCGCTTGGAGGCTGCGGGCATCCTCAAAGCCCTGATCACTCAGAACATCGATGAGCTTCACCAGAAGGCGGGCTCCCGCCGGGTCATCGAGGTGCACGGGCATCTGCGGGAGGCCACCTGCATCCGGTGCTATCGTAAAGTCCCCGCCGCCCCTTACCTGGACGCTTTTCTGGAGAACGGGACGATCCCGCGCTGCGAGGTGTGTGGGGGAGTGCTCAAGCCGAACGTCATCCTGTTCGGGGAGCAGCTGCCGGCCCAGGCTTTCCTCGCCGCCCAGCAGGAGGCCCGCCGGGCGGATGTTTTCCTGGTGGCTGGCTCCTCCCTGGAGGTGGCCCCGGCGGGGGATCTCCCCATCCTGGCTAAGGAACACGGGGCCCGCCTGATCCTGATCAATCTCTCCCCTACCGCTGCTGACCGTTACGCGGATCTGCAGATCCGCGGGGATGTGGCGGAGATCCTCCCCCTCCTGGCGGACGCCGTGCTGGGACCCGCGCGGGAGGAGGCCTTTGGTGCGGAATGAACGTTCAGGAGGACCGGGATGGCGTTGAGGGGAAACCTGCGGGACTTCCACACCACCCAGTTGCTGAACCTCATCCACCTGGCCCGGAAGACCGGGACCCTGACGGTGGAAAGCCGCAACGGCACGGCCCAGCTGTGCTTTAAGGACGGCAAGCTGATCTACGCGGCTTTAGATCGTCAGGACGGCCGCCTGGCCGATGTGCTGATCCGGGCCGGGAAGCTCCGCCCGGAGCAGCTGCAAACCCTGGACCTCTCCCGGGTTCAGGATGACAAGGTCCTGGGGTTGAAGTTGATCGAAGCCGGCTACGTGACCCAGCAGGACATCCTCGCCAGCCTGCGGGCGCAGATGCTGGATGTGGTCTATCGGCTGTTCGCCTGGAGCGAAGGCGCCTTCCGCTTCGAGCCTCACCTCCAACCGGTCCAGAACCGCATCCCGGTCCCCGTGGACCTGGAGAACATCATCATGGAGGGGGTCCGCCGCCTCCGGGAGGTGGAGCGCTTGAAGGAGGAGCTCCCGGATCTGGACATTCCCGTCCGGCTGACCAGCCGCCCCGAGGCCATCCGCAAGGTGCAGCTGAGCCCCGAGGAGTGGCGGGTGATCAGTCAGGTCAACGGGCGGAACACCATTGAGCAGATCATGCGCCGTCTGAACATGGACGAGATCCAGATCCGCCGTATCATCTATGGGCTCCTCCAGGCCGGCCTGATCGAGCTCGGCACCCCGCCTCCGGCCGCGCCGCCGCCCGGGGTCCCGAGCCCCAGGCCCGGCAGCGGCGTCTCCCGCTCCGTCGTGGAGAAGCTGATCAATTACTTCCGCAGGCTGTGAGGTCCTATCCCCCAGGAGGGCAGACGATCCATGCAGGCGGTGAAGATCGTGGTGACCGGGCCTTTCGCCTCGGGCAAGACCCAGTTCATCCGCACCATCAGCGAGATCGAAGTGGTCTCCACCGAGCGGCGGATCTCCACGCCGGCGGAGCGGGCCATCAAGGACCAGACCACGGTGGCCATGGATTTCGGGCGGATCACCATCGATAAGGACCTCGTGCTGTATCTGTTCGGCACGCCGGGCCAGCGACGCTTCGATTTCATGTGGGAGATCCTGGCCGAGGGGATGCTGGGCTTCATCGTCATGGTCGATAGCACCAGACCGGAGACCTTCCGCGAGGCCCGCAACATCCTGGAGACCTTCCGCCGCTATGCCCAGACCCCCTTCGTGGTCGCCGCCAACAAGCAGGACCTTGAGGACGCCTGGGATCCGGAGGACATCCGCATCGCCCTGCGCCTGGACGGCCGGGTCAAGGTGCTCCCGTGCGTGGCCACCCGCCGCGACAGCGTGAAGGACGTGGTCCTGGAGCTGCTCTACGCCATCCTGGAAGAGCTGTCCGCTTCCCGCTAAGATGAGCTCCATCGTTACGGAACAGGGGATCGTTCACTATGAAGTCATCGGGCGAGGCCGGCCGGTGATCTTCCTGCACGGATGGCTGGGCTCCTGGGCTTATTGGATCGACACGATGAACGCCCTGTCCCGCCATTGCCGTTCTTACGCGCTGGATTTCTGGGGGTTCGGGGAGTCCGATCGCCAGCGCGCCAGCTTCACGGTCCCCAGCTTCATCGATCTGGTGACCCAGTTCATGGATCGACTGGGGATCGCCTCGGCCGCCCTGGTCGGCCACTCCATGGGTGGGACGGTCGCCCTGGGGGTCGCCCTGGCCCATCCGGAGCGGGTGACCCGGGTGGCGGTGGTGGGCTCCCCGATCACGGGGAGCTCCCTGAATTTCTTCCTGAAAATGGCCGGGCGGCCGTTCTGGGCCTTCCTGGCCTACACCTTCCCGGTGGCGGTGAAGGCGGGGACCTATCTGGCCTCGCCGACCATCACCCGGGCGTGGCGGACCTGGTATCGGATGTGGGAGCGGGATCTCTCCCGCACTTCATTGCGCTCGTTCTTCCAGAGCATCGGGAGCCTCCACCGTACGGACCTGCGGCCGCGGCTCCGGGAGCTGCGCGCGCCCGTCCTGGGGATCTATGGGGCCCGAGATAACATCGTCAACCCCGATCAAGCGTTCGTGCTGGCCCGGGAGGCCCCCCAGGCGTCGATCTTCTGGATGCCGGAGGCCGGCCACTTCCCCATGCTCGACGAGCCCGAACGCTTCCAGCAGGCCCTCGCGGATTTCCTGCTCGCATAAACCGAAGGATCCGTCTGGACAGGCAAGGACCCGGAATCCTCCCCTCAGACGGAGCATCGGTTAGCGTGCAATGACAGAGGGAAGGGGGGACCGATGAACGGGAAGTTGCGGAAGGTGATCATCCGGGATCGACGGCTGATCCCACCCTTCAACGAGCCGGCGCGGGATCTTATGGTGCTGAACAAGCCCCTCTGGCTGCACCAGCGGGATCTCCTCGCGCCTTACTGCGACGAGGAGCTGGAGGTGGACTCCCTGGACGAGGTGCCGGACGATCGGGTGCCGACCCTGGTGTATCGGGACAACCTCTTCTTCGATGAGCCCTTCCTGCGGACGTTCCTGGAGCGGGCGCGGCGTCTCAACAAGGCCTGCCGGGTGGCCTTCGCCCTCAACGACCCGGCCATCGTCCACCATGCCCTTCCCCTGCAGCGGGGCATCCGACGGGAGGGGGACGTCTATGTGGCCGATATGTGGTATTTCCCCTACGGGAAGGAATCCTACGCTCGCCCGCTGGTGATCGAGACCCTGGCCCGGGAGATCGGCTACTACCGGGTGCCGCGTTACATGGCGCCCCGCCAGGGGGATCTCACCTTCTGGGTGCCCTTGCGCGCCTTTCTTTCCATTGAGCACTGGGTCCATGTCTTCATGGCCAACTCCCCCTTCGGGATCTTCGCCGAGGGGGCCCGGATGGAGGACCGCATCCAGCGCCTGGACGTGAAGTTGCGCATCCTCTGGCGGGCCATGCTGGAGCGCCGTCAGGTCCTCTCCTCCTCCGCGCTGGTGCGCATCGGCCGCAACGTTCAGATCGACCCCACGGCGGTCCTCCAGGGGCCGACGATCATCGGGGACAACGTGACCATCGGGGCGGGAGCGGTGGTGGCCAACAGCATCATCGGCAACAACGTCAACATCGGCCAGGGGGTTCAGGTGCTGCTGAGCGTGGTGGGAGACGGCTGCTTCCTCCCCTTCCGGGCGGCTCTTTTCATGACCACGATGATGGAACACTCCATGGTGGCCCAGAACACCTGCCTGCAGCTGTGCGTGGTGGGGCGCGACACGTTCATCGGGGCAGGGACGACCTTCACGGACTTCAACCTGCTCCCCAAGCCGATCCGCACTCACTTCCGTGGCGAGCTGGTGGAGGCCGGCATGCCGGTGCTGGGGGGCTGCGTGGGCCACCACTGCCGTCTGGGCTCCGGGCTGGTGATCTACCCCGCCCGCATGATCGAGTCCGACGTGGTCCTCTTCGCCACCTCCGATCATCACGTGATCACCAGGAACGTGTATTACGAGGACAGCGATCACCTGCGCATCCCAGGCGGGGCCGCCCTGTATCCGCGTTTGTATCCGCGGGAGGAAGAGGTCGGCCAGCCGGAGGCGGCCCCGGCTCTGGAGCGAGGGAACGCCCCTTAAGCGGCATCGGCGCGTGGGACCGGCGAGGTGGAGGATGGGAACCTTCGCCTTCATGATCCATCCGATCGATCCCAAGCGGGACGTGCAGCGGAAGTTCCCGCTGCTGGGCCGGCTGCTGCCCGAGCCGGCCATCCACTTCTTCTCCGCCTACTTCCCCCCGGTGTATCTCTCCCGCGTCACCGGGATCCGCTCCCGGGCCACCGGGAGGACGGTGGAGGGTTGGCTGCTGGCGTGCCCGCTTACCCCGCAGCGGATGCTCTCCCTGCCGCTGGAGCGGGCCTATCGCAAGATCATCGAGACGGGGCGTCTGGCGGAGCGGCTCGGCGCCCACATCCTCGGGCTGGGGGCTTTCACCGCGGTGATCGGGGACGCCGGGGTCACGGTGGCCAAAGGCCTGCGCATCCCGGTGACGACAGGGAACAGCTACACCGTGGCGGTGGCTCTGCAAGCCTTACGGGAGGCCGCGGAGCGGATGGGGATCCCTCTTCCCGAGGCCACGGCAGCGGTGGTGGGCGCGGCCGGGGCTATCGGTCGGGTGGCCGCCCGGCTGCTGGCCCGAGAGGTGCCCCGGGTGATCCTGGCCGGACGCCGGGCGGAGCGGCTGGAGGCCCTCCGACCCCTCGTCGAGGCGGAGGGCGCGCGGGCCCAGGTGGCCGAAGGGCTGGAAGCTCTTCGGGAGGCCGACCTGGTCCTGGTGGTGAGCAGCTCCCCCGTCGCCATCATCAGACCGGAGCACCTGAAGCCCGGCGCGGTGGTTTGCGATGTCGCCCAGCCCCGCAACGTCTCCCCCCTCGTGGCCGCCCGGCGGGACGACGTCCTGGTCATCGATGGGGGGATCGTAGAGGTCCCAGGGGAGGTGGATTTCGGCTTCGATTTCGGGCTCCCCCCGCGCATGGCGTATGCGTGTATGGCGGAAACCATCACGCTGGCGCTGGAGGGCCGGTATGAGCCTTACAGCCTGGGCCGCCGCCTCTCTATCGAGCGGGTGGAGGAGATCGCCCGCCTGGCGGAACGCCACGGCTTCCGCCTGGCCGGCCTCATGTCCTTCGGACGCCCGCTGACCGAGGAAGCGATCGCCCGGATCCGCGCGAACGCCCGCCGGGAGTTCGCCGTGGCCCGCGGATATCCCGCCGCTCCGCCAGATCATGCCGTTGCGCGATTAGAAAAGCCCGAGATCTCATCCGGGAGATAGATTGTTCGTGAAGATCATCCACGATCTCGAGACGGATACTTTCTGTAGGCGTGCTGGGACCATCCTCGCGGATCGCCGCCTGCCATCGGTTCAGCCGCGAGGGGATGGCTGCCTGGCTCCGGATCTCCGCGCTCATCCCCATAGATGGAGCAATAAATCCTGAAGCGTTGGAGGCTCCTGCACGCGGGCCCGATCCAGATGGCGGCGGCCTTCGGGGGAGCGGGTGTAGATCAGCTCGGCTTCGCCCACGTAACGCCGCCAGGCCCGGGCGAAGGCCTCGGCGTCCGGACGTCGGATCCCCAGGGCCTGGGGCACCGGATGGTAGGCCGGTCGGCGCAGCATCGGCGGGATCAGGGCCCGCAGCGCCTGCCAGAGGCCGGCGCGAAGCAGGTCCGGCAGGCGTTCGTCCTGGCGCAGGATGAGATAGCGCGGATTCCGGATGGGTTGAAAGAGCTCCCGGTAAGCCTGTATGAAGGCCTCCGCATCTTGCGGAGGGACTCCTTCCAGCTGAACGCGATAAGCCCCGTCTGGAGTGGCGATCACCCGAAGGCTGTCCGGGGAGAGGGCCGGGCTCGCCTGTCCGGTTTCCCGCAACGCCTCCGCCAGTGCCCGGCCCACATCGAGAAGGATGGCGTCCGGCGGGACCTCGATGAGCAGGACACGCAACGCCCGGGCGAGGGTCTTGCGCTCTCGGACCAGGGTGATGAGGAAACCGGCCGCCATGCTGCCCGAGGCGAGAAGAAGGCATGCGGCCAGGGACAAATCCACGGGGAGCCCTGCGAAGATCTCCCAGAAGATCAGCCAGCCTAAGGGGAGAGCGCCGGCCAGGGCCCAGCGGAGGCTCCGCCATACCGCCGTGGCGCTCTCCCGTAGCGTGTAGACGGAGCGAAGGCGGAGGTCCTGAGGCCGAATCCGGTAGATCGGGATTTCGAAATCCATATAAGGCCGGCCGATCCCCCATGCCGCCCACGTTTCCTCTCGCCGGGCGGCGGCCTCCCGCATGATGTCGTTGAAGGCTGCGTAAGGGATGTGCTTCCAGCTCTCATCCTCCAGGGCGAGCAGCAGGCCCAGCAGGGGCTCTACATGAAATACTCCGCGGACGATCTGCCCGCGCAGGTCCTCGGCGCTGTTCGGGGGGAGGCCTCGCGTCAGCAAGGTGGGAGCGAGCCGCATGGCGTAGCGGGCGGGGCTGGCGGGGATGGCCACGCCCCACAGGTGATCGTGACGGCGCAGGAACCGCCGTAGATCCAGGTCTCCCCACTCGAAGTCCGGTGCGACGCAGACCACATCCCAGTTGTGGGCCACCTTGTGCGGCCACTCGGGGTCCAGGCGCAGGGAGCGCCCGCGCAGCTGCTGAACGGCGGTGCTGGTGGTCACGCCGGTCAGATCGATCAATGTGTTCAGCGAGAGGGCGTCCCACCCTTCGCCGAAGATCTTCCGGGTGCCAATGAGCAGGCGGATCCGCCCCTGTTCCATCATCTGGGTGACCAGAGGGACATACACCCGTGGCCCCCAGCCGGATCCTTTCCCACGCACTTCGTAATAGCCCGGACGTCGGTGCAGGGTCAGCTCGATCTGCATCCCGCGCCGCTGGCGGAACTCCTCCCAGAAGGCCTGGAAGATGGGCTGAAAGCCCTCGGGGATCCACAGGGAGCGGCCGGTCACGAAGATGGGGCGCAGGTCGATCAGCTCCGGATCTTGGATCAGCCGGCGGAAGACGCGTCGCCCGCTGCCCAGATCGGCATCGGATAGACCGGGCTCCTGCCGGAGCCGGCGGAGGCCGCTGGTGCTCTGTTCGAAATCCACCACGAGGACCGCGCGGAGCCGTTCGCCCAGGCTTCGCTTCTCGGCCCGCAGGATCTCCCGCGCGGCCTCGATCTTGCTGTCAGAGAAGGCCAGGATGAGGTCCATCGGCGAGCGGCCGGGGCGCAGGCCCTTCGGGGTAAGGGTGTAGCCCAAGGGACGCAGGCGGCGGCGGAGCTCCAGGAAGCGATGGCGATCGTTTGGATCCGGACTGGGGAGGAGGACGCGCAGGGCGTAGTGCTCCAGCAGGATCAGGCGATCCTCCCGGGTGGGCCTGCGGCGCGCCTCCGGCGGGAGGGGATACTCCAGGGGCAGCTCCCCCAGGTCCCGCAGCCAGCGCAACCCGGCGATCACCAGCGGTGCATCTTCGTCGGCCAGCTCGGGCCAGCCGGCCCGCTCGCGCTCCGGGGCGCCCGCGCCCTCCTCGGGGGTTGGGAAGAGCAAGCCCTTCAGCCAGCTCCGAAAGCCCGGAGCGGTCAACACCTCCTCCAGGACCGCCCGAAGCAGCTGATCCTGTTCCCGAAGGAAGGCGCGTTCCTGGGGGGTAGGCTCGGTGAACCAGGCCAGCTCCCGGTAGGGCGCCAGGTTTCCCTCTTTGACTACGGCGGGGGTGGGGACCTCGAAATCCACATCCCCCAGAAGGGTGGTGTAGTTCTCGTAGGCGAAATCATCCTCCGGGCTGGGGAGGGTGGCCGTCAGCCCGATGATCCGGGGCTGGTCCAGGCGGCGGATTAGATAGCGGAGCACCACCGCCCAGTAATCCAACAGATGGTGGCATTCGTCCAGGACAACGGTCCCGATCCCGTCCGCGACCAAGTCTTCGATCTGGCGCAGGGCGTTGGGGTGGAGGAAACGGGCCACGGTTTCCGGATCCTCCCGGAGCAGGCGACGCTTCAGGCGGGGATAGCGGCGGCGGATTTCCTCCCAGTAGGCCTCAGGGTTCCCGGTGCGCAGCGTGTCCAGGTAACGCTCGGCGGCCTCGGGATCGGGCACCAGGCCCCGGGCCACCAGGTCCTCCGCCCACGCCAGCCGGGAGGCGGATTCCACGAAGGACCGTTCGGGGTCCTGAACGGCCAGCCGCTGATAGGTGAAGATGCGCAGGGGGGCTTTCCTCTCCGGGGTGAGGGCGGCCCACTCCTCGAGGCGAGTGTCTTCGGGGAGGAACATCCGGAGCCGCTCATACCATTGCATCTCGATGGTGACGGTGGGGGCCAGGATGAGGGCCGGTCTCCGGAAGCGGCCGACGAGCTCCAGGCCGATGATGGTCTTCCCAGAGCCGGGCGGGGCGACGATGTGATACCGCCGGTCATCGCGCGGCGTGTCAATGACCGCCTGGATCTGATTCAGGATCATGCGCTGATATTTGCGGAAGGGATGGCGGAATCGAAACCGCTCCCATTGAGGATCCATGGCCGCTGCATCCTCGCGAACGATGAGCACTTGGGTTCAAGCTCAGGGCGTTCGACTTTCGAGCATCCTGCTCCTCATCCTCACCGATCCTCCTGCGGAGGTGGGGTGGGCAGGGGGGTGAGGGGGAGGCCGTAGGCGGCCTCCAGGATCTGACGGGCGATGGGGGCGGCGACGGCGGAGCCCTGGCCACCGTGTTCCACGATCACCACCACCACCCGCTCCGGCCGATCCGCGGGGGCGTAGCACGCGAACCACGCGTGCGGTGGGCGCCCGGGGACTGTCTCCGCGGTCCCCGTCTTGCCTGCCACCGCAAAGGGCATCCCTCGGAAGATCCAAGTCGCCGTCCCCCGGGGATGGGCCGTCACGCCCACCAGACCTTCTCGGATGACCGCCAGGGTCTCCTCGGAAACGGGGAGACGCCCCTGGACCTCCGGCGGGAAGGTCTCCTCCGGGATCCCGGGAGCGGGGCCGATGCGTTGCACCAGCCGGGGCCGGTAGAGGATCCCCCCGTTGGCCACCGCCGCCAGCATCCGGGCGATCTGCAAGGGGGTCACCAGGAGATCGCTCTGCCCGATAGCCATGTTCACCGCGTCCCCCACGGACCAGGGCCGCCCCCCTTGCTGCGCCCGCCACGCCGCGTCCGGCACCAGCCCCGCCTCCTCCGGCACCCCCTGGATCCCGGTGAGGACCCCCAGCCCGAAGGCCCGGGCCATCCGCGGAAGGAGGTCCGGGTCCTGCTGATGGAGGGCGAACCCGAGCTGATAGAAGGCCACGTTGCAGGAGACAATGAGGGCGGTGGGAAGATCCACCACGCCGTGACCGGTCCGCAGCCAGCACCATTTCCGGTAGCCTGGCCCCAGCCCGTCCCAGTAGCCCGGATCCTGAAAGGTGCTGCGGGCGGTGAACCCGTGGGTCAGGGCGGCGGCCATCACCACGATCTTGAAGATCGAGCCCGGCGGATACAGGCCCTGGGTGGCCCGGTTCAGGAAAGCCCCCGGTGGGGGCGGTGGCGGGTTCGGCCCGATCAGGGCGTTGGGATCAAAGGCCGGCCGGCTGACCATGGCCAGGATGTCCCCGTTGCGCGGATCCATCACCACCACCGCTCCCGTCCGATCCCCGAAGATCTCCTCCACCCGAGCCTGGAGCTCCCGATCCAGAGTGGTGGTGATGGGACGGCCCGGCGTGAAAGGCCGCTCGGCGAGCAACCGCGAGGGACCGTCCTCCGGGCGGGGGGGCTGGATCCACAGGCGGCCGCCGTGGGTCCCGGCCAGGTAAGGCTCCCCCCACGCCTCTAAGCCCATCCGCCCCACCCACTCGTCGCCCCGATAGCCCCGGCGCCGCCACGCGTCCAATTCCTCGGCCGGGATCTTGCCCACAATCCCCACCGTTTGCGCGGCCACGCCGGCGTAGATCCGCCCGCTGCGGGAGCGCAGGACCACGCCGGGGGTGGCCTCCAGGTCGGTGAGGAATGGCGCCACCCGATCGGCGGGGAGGGCGAGGATCGGCATATACCAGTCCGGCCGCCCGCCGGCGTAACGCGCCCGGATGGTCTCCGGAGGGAGCCCGGTGGCCTGGGTCAGGCGCGCGAGCAGTTGCCCTTCGTCGGCGATCTGCCCCGGCACCACGCCGATCTCCACCCATTCCCCCTGGACGGCCAGGCCACGTCCTTCGCGGTCGTAGAGGTTGGCCCGCTCGGGGATCACGTATTCCACCTGCAGCCGTTCGCCCTCCTGAAGCTCCGGCCAGAGGAGGGCATCCCGCCAGACCACCCGCCAGTCGCCGGTGGTCCAGCGCAGCTCCAGCGTGCCCTCCGCCTCGCGCTCCCCGAACAGGGCGGTCTTCCAACGGATGCGGTAGCGGGCCCGGGCAGTCTCCCCTTCCTCGATCAGACTCAGGGGCTGGATCTCGATAGCCTGCACCCCGGCGGCGTTGAGGGTCTCCCGCCAGCGTGCCCGGAGGTCCTCCCGGGGCATGGCGGCCTGGGAGGCGGGGGTGAGCAGCGCCCAGAGGTCATCGATCGCTTCCCGCGTAAGAGCCTCCAGGGCCGCCGTCGCCGTCCCGGCCGGAGAAGGCCGGGGCGTGGGGGTGGGCGGCGCCGGGGTGGGCGTGGGAGGGGGAGGCGAAAGAACCCGGCACGCGCTCAGCCACCCTCCCGCCGCGGCCGGAAGCGCCCGCAACAGGAAGGACCGACGGGTCCATCCCTTCCTCATCCTGCCTCCTTCCCCGGGGTCAAGAGGGGAAGGCCCGGGGGTTGCCGCAGCCGTTCTGGGGAAACGTCCGGGAGCCCCGCCCGCCGGCCGAGGGCCCGGATCGCCCGCCACAGGCCCTGGCGGGTAAGCGGATCCCCCCGGCGGTTGAGGAGCAGAGCCCGGTTCTCCGGGTCCCGAACCAGACGAGGGCGTCCCGTCTGGAGATACCGGATCAGGGATTCCCGAACCGGCGCCGGGAGCGTGTAGATGCGCAAGCCGGCGCGGGTCTGGATCCGCAGGCGCTCCCCCTCTGGATCGATGTCCTCCAGGGTGAGGGCAACGGCCTGGCCGGCCCGCAACCCCAGTTTGCCGATGAGATGCAAGATCAGGCGGTCTCGTAGCCCCAGGGGGGTCTCCGGAAGGGACCGGGCGAAGTCCATCAGGCGCTGGCGCTGATCCGGGGGAAGGGGGAGCCGGGAGCCCCGGGTGGGGAGGTGCCAGCGCAGCGCGAGGGCCGGGTTCTCCGCGATGGCTCCTTCCTGCGCCAGGAAGCGGAAGAAGGCTCGCAGGACGGCCAGCCGTTGATTCCAGGTGCGGACCGATCCGCCGCGCTGGAGCACGTTTTCATCCAGGAAGCGTTGCAACGCCGGGGCGTCCACCTCAGCCCAGCGGCGGAAGCCCCGGACCTCGAGGAAACGGACGAGCCGGAAGAGGACGTGTCGATAAGCACGGAGGGTGGAAGGGGCAGTTCCCTCCGCGGCGATCCGGGCGTCCAGGAAGCGGAGGACCCAGATCCCGAGGGCTTCCGATGGAGCATCCGTTCGGGCGTTCATCCCGAGCGCGCACCTCCGATCCACAGGCGCTGGGCTTCCCCTTGGGCGGCGTGCGGGAAGGAAGGGGACGGGTTCAGGCGGGACGCCGATGCGTTCCCCATCCCGGGCCCTGAGGGCGATCGGGAGGTTCCACCCCGAGGTCCTGGGCCTGCCCGCCCTCCTCGCGAGGGCCGATAAGCGGCATCAGCTGGAGCAGGGCTTCCTCGTCATACTGGCGGTTGCCGCACACATCGCAGATATAGGCGGGCATGTTCGGGATGACGATGAAGAAGTCCCCGTGGTAGCCGGCGTAGGTGATCCGGCGCGGCCGCATATAGCCGATCCGGCAGTTCGGGCAGGGCCACATCGAAACCTCCTGGTTGAATCCCTTCGATGCCCAGGCCGAGGTGCCGCTCAGCCGGCGCGGAGCGGCAGGGCTTCCAGGATGGCGACGGTGGCGCTGGTCCCCAATCGGGTGGCGCCAGCCTCGATCAGGGCGATGGCCTGTTCCGCCGTGCGGATGCCGCCGGAGGCCTTCACCCCGACTGTGGGGCCTACCGCCTGGCGCAGAAGCGCGACGTCCTCCACCGTCGCCCCGCCCGGCCCGAAGCCGGTGGAGGTCTTCACGAAATCCGCTCCGGCCTCGACGGCCAGGCGAGCGGCCTGGATTTTCTCCTCCGGGCGGAGCAGCGCGGTCTCCAGGATCACCTTGCAGACGGCTCCCGCGGCGTGGGCCACCGCGATGATCGCCTGCAGATCCGCCCGCACCGCCTCGATCGCCCCGGCCCGGAACAGGCCGATGGGGAGCACGATGTCGAGCTCCTGAGCGCCCTGGGCCAGGGCCAGGCTGGCCTCGGCCACCCGCACCGCCGTGAGGCTCGCCCCCAGGGGGAACCCCACCACCGTGGCCACCTTCACCGGGGTTCCGGCCAGCCGTTCGGCCGCGCGGGCGACATAGATGGGGTTCACACACACCGCCGCGCAACCGTAACGCACAGCCTCCTCACATACCCGGTCGATGTCCGCCGGGGTGGCCTCCGGGCGGAGCAGCGTATGATCGATCCGCGCGGCCAGCGCCTCCCGAGTCCACATCGTCAAGGATCCGATCGCCTCATGAATAGCCTGCGCATGGATAGATCGCTTCCTGCAGGAGGGGCTTTCGCCCCCGAACCTCCGTCTTCGATTCCGTAGGGTCGTGGCGAAGGCTATCCCTACAACCCGAACCCTCGTCTTCGAGACAGCAAGGGCCGCGGCGAAAGCCGCCCCTACTTTTGGATAAGCAGGATGTATGCCGAAATGAATTTCGGCTTACGTTGTGGGCCGCGGCCGGCGCGGCTCCTGGGGTGGCACCGGGTCCTTAGGGCACCTCCCTCCCGAAGGGATTCCGGATCAGGCCCCAGCGGGAGGGGGGCCAGTAGATCAACCACGCCTTCCCAATGATGGCCGAGCGGGGGAGGGTCCCCCAGTTGTGGGAGTCGTTGGACGCGTTGCGATTGTCGCCCAGGACGAAATATTCCCCAGGCCCCAGAGTCACCGGCCCATAGGTATATCCCATCGGGCCGCGGATGTAAGGCTCCTCCAGGGGATGGCCGTTGATGAAGACCTTACCGTCCCGGATGGCGATGGTCTCCCCCGGCAGCCCGATCACCCGCTTGATGAAATCGCGGGAGGGATCGTGAGGGAAACGGAAGACCACGATGTCCCCCCGCTGGGGAGAACCGAACCAGTAACTGACCTTGCTGATCAGCACGTATTCCCCATCGTGCAGGGTGGGCTCCATACTGGAGCCTTCGATGCGGAAGCGGGCAGTGGCTGTGTTGACCAGAGCCATCGCCACCAGCACGATCAGGGCGGTCTCGATCAGCTCCCGCAGGAAGGTGATCAGCGGGTGGGGGCCTCGCTCCGCCCGCTCCAGGATCGGTTCTGTGGATTCCAGCGCCACCGGTGTGCGCGGCTCCTCCATCTCTCTTCCTCCGCGACCGGATTATACGCCGCCTTCCCCAGGGGGTCCAGTTCATCGCCCGTGAATCGAGTGGCGAGCCGGAGCACGGACACATGCCAGGAGCTGCCGGCTTTCCTCGAAGAGTCCGTGAAAGCCGCAGAGCCGATGGGAGGCCTTTCCAGGCCGCCCACCGAGGTCCTCTCCGCGTCGAATTCGCCCGGCTCGGGTTTGGGCGCATGTCGCAGCGTCCGGATAATGGGAGGGAGGAGCTGCAAGGCGGATGATCCGGTGGAGCGAGGCGGATGACCTTCCCGGAGCGGTTCGTCCGGCGGATGCAGGGGTGGTTGGGGGCGGAGGCGGAGCCCTTCCTTCAGGCTCTGAGCGGGCCCTACCGCACCGGCCTGCGGGTCAACACCCTCAAGATCGACCCGGAGGCCTTCCGGTCCCGCTCCCCGTTTCCGCTTTCCCCGGTCCCTTGGTGCCCCGAGGGCTTCGTCATCGAGGACCTCGAAGCCCGGCCGGGCCTGCATCCGTATCACGCCGCCGGCCTGTATTACCTGCAGGATCCTTCGGCGATGGCGGCGGCGATCCTGCTGGATCCCCAGCCGGGGGAGTGGGTGCTGGATCTGGCCGCAGCGCCCGGCGGAAAGACCACCCACATCGCCGCACGGATGCGCAACACCGGGGTTCTCGTGGCCAACGAGATCCAGCCCCGGCGGGCCTCGGTGCTGGCCCTGAACGTGGAACGCATGGGGGTAACCTGCGCGCTGCTGGCCAACGAGACCCCGCAGCGCCTGGCCCGGCGCTGGGAGGGGTTGTTCGACCGCGTGCTGGTGGACGCGCCGTGCTCCGGGGAGGGGATGTTCGCCCGGGACCCCGAGGCCATCCGGGCCTGGAGCGTCGAGCGGGTGCGCCGCTCCGCCGGGTTGCAGAAGGCCATCCTCACGGAGGCCGCCCGGATGGTGCGGCCGGGGGGCTGGCTTCTGTATGCCACCTGCACCTTTGCCCCGGAGGAGAACGAGGGGGTGGTGGACGCCTTCCTGCGCGCCCATCCGGAGTTCGACCTGGTGGATCCCCCCCGCCATCCGGCCTTCGACCGGGGGCGCCCGGAATGGATCGAGGGGGGAGATCCCCGTCTGGTCCGAGCCGTGCGGCTGTGGCCGCACCGGGGGCCGGGGCACGGGCACTTCTACGCGCTCTTCCGGCGGAGGGGGGAGGAGCGGCCCCATCGTCCGGGACCGGAGGGCGATCTGCCGGGCCGGGTTCGGCGGGCCCTGGAAACTTTCTGGAAGACAACCCTGGAGGTGCCGCTGCCGGAGGACGGTTTGATCCTGCGAGGGGATCACGTCTATCGGACGCCGATGGCGCCGGCGTTGTGGCGGGGGCTGCGGGTGCTGCGGCCGGGGTGGTGGCTGGGCCGGGCGCGCGACGAGCGCTTCGAGCCCGACCACGCCCTGGCGATGGCCCTGGATCCACGGCGGGTGCGTCAGGTGCTGGCGCTCTCGCTGGACGATCCCCGGGTGGCTGCGTATCTGCAAGGGCATCCCCTGGAGGGGCCGTGGGAGGAGGGATGGATCCTCATCGCCCTGGAGGGCTTCCCATTGGGCTGGGCCCGGGCCGAGCACGGCCGGCTCAAAAACCTCTACCCCCGCCACCTGCGGGCCATCGGATGGTGGGAGGCATAAGTGAACGCTTGGGTCGGATCATCTGTTTGGGCGCTGGCCTTTTGAGGAAGCAGGTTTCACCGGACTTCCTCCACCGTGATCCCCATGGCTTCCAGCCAGGCCTTCAGGGCAGGGGCGTGATCAGCCCGCACCATCAGGGTGTGGGCGTCCAGGGGGCGGACCCAAGGGGAGAGGGCAGGCTCCCGGCACAGCGCCTCCAGGATCTCCGGCCGATCCATCCGCAACAGGATCACCGGCTCCCAGCGCGCCCGCGGCGGATGCTCGCTCCAAGTCAGCAGCCGGGCCAGCAGCCCCGCCGGCAGCGGCCCCCGATGCACCTGCTGCAACCGTTGCAGGATCTCCGAAAGGCTTAACCCGGCCTCCCGACCTGCCTGCAGCGATGCCTCCGTGATCCGGAATCCCTCCGGGGTGCGTTCGGTGAACGGCTCCAGCAATCGCTCCACCCCCGGATGGGGGAAGGGCCCGGTCCAGCGCAAGATCCCGGAATCCTCCGCCACCACCTGGTTGCGCAGATCCTCCGGCCGGAACCCGCTCCTCCACGGCCGGATCCCCCGCGCCCGCCAGCGGGCCGCCAGCGCCTCGGCCCGCTCCCCGGTCCAGCCCAGGCCCTCCCCCAGGGGTCGGAGGGACGGATCCGCCGGGAGCCCGTCTTCCCCGCTCCGGACCAAGGTCACCCGCCGGTAGATTCGCACCCGATTGAACCGCCGGTGCCAATCCTCCAGGGAGCGTCGCACGTTCGGCGGAAGGGGCTCGCCGCTGATCCCCTCCAGGAAGCGGATGACGCGCGGGATGTCCCAGCCCTGGGAGAGCCCTCGATAGAGGGCCTCGCGGGTGATCTGATAGATGGAGATCGGCTCCCCCGGCGTCGGCTCCGTGAAGGCCTCCAGGGCGGTGCGAACCGTCTCCGAGATCGGCTCGAAAGCCAGGATCCGGAAATCGGGCTGGACGACGAGGCGCCCACCCTCCTCCGGCAGCGCCACCGGTTCCCCCACCCCCAGCATCCAGGCTCCGAAGGCGGTCAGCCGCACCATCGTCCAGCGCCCGCCTCGATCCCCTCGGTCCAGAACGCCGAGCCAGTGCAGCGGCCAGAGGGTTTCCTCCATCAGCCAGGCTTTCCAGCGAGCGGCCCGCTCCTGACCGGCCGGGGAGAGGGGGTCCGGCGCGCGCGCGACTGGCTCCCGCAGGGCGGCCGCCACCAGGGCGGGCAGGGGGATCCATGCCCCGGCCTCATGTCCACGCAGCCCCTGCTCGAGACGCGCCCTCAAAAGCTCCGGGGAGAGATGCTCCCCTTCCTCCCCCTCGGAGATCCCGGCGCCCTTCCAGGCATGGAAGGCAGCGGCCGCGCGATCGGTCGCCTCCTGCTCCCAGAAGGGGTGCAGGGTCTCCAGGATCAGGGTCGCCCCATGGGTCCGAAGCACGCCCATGCGTTCCAGCAGGCGCCGGAGGAAGGCGATGTACGCGAGGTCGCGCGGGGAGCCGGCGAGGCCCAGCCAGCGCTGGAGGGCGCGAACCCACCGCGCCGGCAGCCGTCCATCCCGGGTCAGGGCGATCCCGGAGGAGCGGCGGAGGAATCGGGCCATCCGCCCGAGGTCCCGCGCCAGCCGTTGGGGAGAAGCGGGATACACGCGATCCGGTGGAAGAGACGGAAGCACAGGGAGGGCAGCGGCCACCTCGTCCGGCAGGACCGCTTCTCCCTGGGGCCGGAGGGAGCGCACCCGCCATCCCCCGCGATGCCAGTAAATCAGACCCAGGGCCGCCAGATGGACGGCCAGCTCCTCGAAGGGGATCGCTGGGGTGTCCTCCGCCGTCGCCTCATATAAAATCGAAAGGACAAGAGCGGGCATCGATCCGCCCGCCTGCTGCAGACCCTCCACCAGCCAGCGGCCCTCTGCCGGCAGGCCCGTCCAGAGGGCCGCCAGCCGGTCCCGATCGCTCAGGCGGGCAAGGGTCTGCTCCTCAGCGCCCGATCCCTCCTCCGCCGGCCATCCCTGCTGGCGGAGGATGTGGACGACCAGGGAGGGATCATAGTGCGCGACCAGCTCGTTCAACCGCATCGCCCTCCTTCCCACCCCTCCAAGGCCTCCCTGGAGGACCCCCGGGGGAGATGACCAAAGTCCGGTATAAGGATTTTAACCATAGCGGTATCATAGGAGGGCAGACGGCGATGGCGCCTGGGATCCCGGATCCAGGAAAGAGAGGGATGGAGACGCAGAAGCTGGATCCGACGCAGATGCCTACCTTGCTGAAGCCGGGGGAGGTGCTCCAGGGGCGATATCGGATCGAGCGGGTGCTCGGCGCGGGGGGGATGAGCACTGTGTATCTGGCCCTGGACCTCCGGTTCCCCTCGGTGCGTCGGTTGTGCGCGCTGAAGGAGATGATCAGCCATATCCCAGACCCCCGGATGCGGGCGCTGGCCCAGCAGAGCTTCGAGCGCGAGGCGGCGATGCTGGCCACCCTGAGCCATCCCGCCATCCCCAAGATTTACGACTACTTCACAGAGGGCGAGCGCCACTACCTCGTCATGGAGTATATCCCCGGGGAGGACCTGGAGACACGGTTGCGGCGCACCGAGGGGATGCTGCCCGTGGAGGAGGTGGTGAGCTGGGCGGTGCAGATCTGCGATGTGCTGCACTATCTTCACTCCCAGCAGCCGCCTATCATCTTCCGGGATCTCAAGCCCTCGAACATCATGGTCGACCCTTACGGGCGGGTATTCCTGGTGGACTTCGGGATCGCCAAGGTGTTCCAGGCCGGCCAGCGGGGGACGATGATCGGCACCGAAGGCTACAGCCCCCCAGAGCAGTATCGCGGGATTGCGGATCCACGCACGGATATCTATGCCCTGGGGGCCACGCTCCATCACCTGCTGACGCGGCAGGACCCGCGCTTGGAGCCCCCCTTCTCTTTTCACGAGCGGCCCATCCGTCGGGTCAACCCGGCGGTCCCCGAGGCCCTGGCCCAGGTGATCATGCGCGCCCTGGAATATGACCCCGACCGGCGCTTCCAGTCGGCGATGGAGATGAAGCAGGCCCTTCTTGCGGCCATGGGGATGTCGGCGGCCTCGCGCTCCCCGGCCATCCCCTCGGTTCGGGCTTCCTCCACCCCTTACCGGGTGAAGTGGGTCTTCGCCTGCGAGGATGAGATCCGCTCCCGCCCGGTGGCCGCGGAAGGAATGCTCTTCGTTACCTCCTACGACCACAATGTCTACGCCCTCTCGGCGGAGGATGGGAAGCTCCGCTGGAAATTCGCCGCGGAAGACGGCATCGGCGGGGCGGTGGCGGTGGCCGGGGACCGGCTGGTGGTGGGCTCGCTGGACCACCGGCTCTACGCGCTGCGGATCCAGGACGGTCAGTTGCTGTGGACCATGGAGGCGGGCGGGCCGATCTACACCACCCCTCGCATCGTCGCCGGGGTGGTCTTCTTCGGCGCCGATGATGGCTTCTTCTACGCTGTCGACCTGGAGTCCGGCCGCGTCCTCTGGCGGGTGGACCTCGCCGCGCCCATCCGCTCCTCCGCCGGCTTCTACGGGGAGACCCTGGTGGTGGGGGTCGAGGACGGCGGCGTCTACGCCTTGGACATGCGGGGGAACATCCGATGGCAGTTCACCGCCCGCAGGGGGGTCACCGCCTCGCCGTGGATCGACGCCGAGCTGGCCGTGGTGGGTTCCTGGGACTGGCATGTCTACGCTCTGGACGCGCGCACCGGATGGGCGGTCTGGCGGTTCCGCACCGGCCGGCCGGTCCTCTCCTCCCCGGTGGCGGCCGAGGGGGTGATCTATGTGGGCTCCGCCGATGGCTTTCTCTACGCGCTGAACGCGCGGACCGGCAACCCGAACTGGCGGTTCCAGACCGGCGGACAGGTCAACGCGCCTCCCCTCCTGCTTGAGGGACAGGTCCTGGTGGGGTCCACAGACGGCCGCCTTTACGCGGTGGACGCCCGCACCGGCAACGCCCTCTGGTCCTTCCAGACGGAGGGGCCCATCGTTTCCGCCCCTGAGTGGTGGGAGGGGACGTTATATGTGACCTCGATGGACCATCGGGTTTATGCCTTGAGCCCGGTGGGAGCGTAAAGCGGGATCCGATGCGATTCGAGGGTTCGGGCTGCAGGGGCGGTCTTCGCCGCGACCCTGTGGGATCGAAGAGGGAGGTTCGGGGCTAAAGCCCTTCCTACCCAAGATCGATTTTTGTAGGAGCGGCTTCAGCCGCGACCTTGTGCTCTCGAAGACAGGAGAACGATGTCGTTGGAGGAGCAGCTTCAGCCGTGACCCTTGCGTCATCGAAGACAGAGGGTTAGGCTGCAAGAGCGGTCTTCGCTGCGACCTTGTAGGATCGAAGAGGGAGGTTCGGGGCTGAAGACCCTCCTCGAAAAATCATGCGCCCGGCCGATCCCAGACCGGGCCTCGGGGGGAGGAAAGGGATGAAATGGCTGCGACGGCTGTTCGGGAAGCGCAGGATGGAGAAAGAACCCTCCGCGCCGGAGATGACGGAGCCGCCGGCGGCGGCCGCCCCAGCCTCCGGAGTGCCGGCGGAGGCCGCCCCACCCTCGCCGGAGCCGTCTGGAGGGACCATGCCCCTTCCCCCTATGCCCCCTCGCTCTGCCGTCGGGCTGCGCTTCGGCTGGGCCACCGACCCCGGCCTGATCCGGGCCCGCAACGAAGACGCGCTCCTGATCCTGCACACCGTTTACGAGGGGTCCGGGAGCCTGCTGCCGGTCGGGCTCTTCCTGGTGGCCGATGGGATGGGCGGCCATCGGGGGGGCGAGCAGGCCAGCGATCTCGCCGTCCGGGAGATCGCCCGTTACCTGGCCAGCCATCTCTTCCTCCCGCACCTCGCCCGTCGCGTCCCGGACCATCCGATCAAGGAGCTGTTGGAGGAAGCGGTCCGCGTGGCCAACGCCCAGATCCTCCAGGCAGTCCCCGGGGGCGGAACCACCGTGGTCGGCGCCCTGATCATCGGGGACAGCGTTCACCTCATCCACGTGGGGGATAGCCGGGCCTATCTGGTTTGGCCGGACCGCCTGGAGCAGCTGACCGAAGATCATTCCCTGGTGCAGCGGATGATCTCGCTTCAGGGCATCCGCGCGGAGGAGGCAGCCGGGATCCCCCGTAACCTCCTGTATCAGGCCCTGGGGCATCCCAGCCGGCTGAGCCCGGGCTACCGCCGGATTGCCCTTCCCCCGGACGCCTGGCTGATGCTGTGCACCGATGGGCTGTGGGGGGAGGTCCCGGAGGATCGAATCCTTCAGACGGTCTGGGAGAGCGCCTCTCCACAGGAGGCATGTGATCGTCTGGTTCAGCAGGCCCGGGCGGCCGGAGGCCATGACAACATCTCGGTGATCCTGGTCGGGCGATGAGCGGCCACGAGGAGTTCCTGGATTACTACGCCATCCTGGGCGTTCCGCCCACCGCCAGCCCGGAGGAGATCAAGCGGGCTTTCCGGGCGCTGGCGCGCCGGGTCCATCCCGATGCGATGCCTGGGGCGGGGACCTCCTTGCTGTTCCGGCTGGTTCATGAGGCCTATGAGGTCCTCTCCGACCCCGAGCGGCGGGCGGCGTATGACCGGCAGCGGCAGGCCCAGTGGAGCGACCCAGGCTCCGCCTTGCGGGTGCAGCTGCTCCTCAGCCGGCCCCGGTTGCCGGCCCTGTCGGCCTCCCAGATCCTCTACGCCCTGCTCACCATCGAGATGCCCCCGGAGGCCCAACCCTCGCGCCGGCCGGTGGATCTGGCCCTGGTGGTGGATCGAAGCAATTCCATGCGGGGGCCGCGCCTGGAACAGGCGAAGGCCGCTGCCCTGGAGCTGGCCGCCCATCTGCAGCCCGGGGATCGACTGGCGGTGGTGGCTTTTCACAACCGGGCGGAGGTCATCTGGCCCCTGAGCCCGGCCGAGGAGCGCCATCGCCTGCATGACCGCCTGGCCACCCTGGAGGCCGGCGGGGGCACCGAGATCTATCGAGGGCTTCTTTTGGGGTTCCAGGAGCTCTTCCGCGCCCGGCGGGCAGGCGCTTCGGTCCATCTGATCCTGCTCACCGACGGCCGGACCTATGGGGACGAGGATCGTTGCCGGGAGCTCGCGGAGCAGGCCCGTCAGGTGGGCATCGGGATCAGCGCGTTCGGAATCGGCGAGGACTGGAATGACGAGCTGCTGGACGAGATCGCCGCCCGCAGCGGTGGGATCTCCGGTTACATCACCTCGCCGGAGGAGATCCGCCAGCGTTTCCTGGAGCACCTGCGGTTGCTGGAGGAGCTTGGGATGGAGGACCTCCGCCTGATCGTAGAACCGGCCGAGGGCGTCCAGCTCACCGGGCTGTATCAGATCCGCCCGGAGCTGCGGGTTCCACCACGGGAGGACACCGGCTGGTATCTGGGTTCGCTGCACCTCTCCCGGCCGATCCAGGTGCTCCTGGAGTTCGCCCTGCCTCCCCTGGAGCCCGGCTGGCGGGAGCTCGCCCACCTGGACCTGCGGGGACAGGTCCCGGGGAACCCGCCTCGCCCGGTCCGGGCGCAGTGGACGGTGCAGGCGCCGGTTCTCCCGGAGGAGCCGTTGACGGTGGAGCCCCCTGGTCCGCTATGGGAGGCCCTGGCCCGGGTGGTGATCTACCGCCTGCAGGAGCAGGCCTGGGCGGCCGTGCGGGCGGGGAGATGGGAGGAAGGCGCCCGTCGGCTCCAGCAGGTGGGAACCCGCCTCCTGGAGCTGGGGGCAACGGATCTGGCCCGGGAGGCGCTGGAGGCCGCCACCCGCCTGTTGCAGGGTCGTGCGGTTCCCAGAGGCCAGCAGCTCGCCTTAAAATACAAAACGCGGATGCTGATGCTTCCGCCCCCTGATTCGGGAGGAGCCTCATGATCGAGTGTCCGTTGTGCGGGCGAAAATATCCGGTCGGGGCCCTGTTCTGCCCGGAGTGCGGTGTGTATCTGCTCACGGGCGGGCCCCTGCGCACGGAGCCGCTTCCCGAAGGCGTTCCAGCCCCCATCGAAACGGCCTCCGGGCGCGCTGTAGAGGCTCCCACCGTTCCGCAGAGCCTGGTGCTGCAGGTGCTCACCTCCGGCCGCCGGATTGTGGTCCAACCGGATCAGGAGGTGCTCCTGGGGCGGCTGGATGTGGGCCGCGGCATCTTCCCCCAGGTGGACCTCACATCCGACGGGGGTCTGGAAGGCGGGGTGTCCCGTCGCCACGCCCGGGTGTTCTACCAGGACGGCCGGTTCTACATCGAGGATCTGGGCAGCACCAACGGGACGTATCTCAACGGGACGCGTCTGGCGCCTTACTCCCCGCAGGCCCTGGGGGAGGGGGACGAGATCCGGCTGGGTCAGATCCCGATTCGGGTGGCGCTGGCGTAAGGAGGATCTCCCATATGACCTACACGGTCCTCATCCATCTGATCAATGCGGATCCGCTCCTGGCGGAGGTGGAGCGGCTGCCCGAGCCTCAGGATCAGGTGCTGATCTGCAGCAACGTCCGCCTCCGCGATGGGAAGGAGGTGCATTACATCGACCCGGAGGCGGTGCAGGTGATCATCCCCTGGCATCGGATCTCCTTCGTGGAGGTCCTGAGCGCCCGCGAGGAGGCCGAGATCATCAGCTTCGTGCGGGAGCGGTGAAGATGGTTCAGGCGCCGGTTCGGCCGGAAGCGCGGGAGCGCCGGCGGATCCTCATCGTGGACGATGAGGCACGGGTGCGGCAGTTCGTCCGCATGAACCTGGAGCTGGAGGGCTTCGAGGTCTTCGAGGCCTCCAACGGCCTGGAGGCCCTGGAGAAAGTCAAGGAGCTGCTGCCGGACCTGGTGATCCTGGACGTGATGATGCCGGAGCTGGATGGCTTCGAGACCTTGGCCATGATCCGGGAGGTGAGCTCGGTCCCGGTGATTATGCTCACGGTGCGGGCGGATGAGGCGGACAAGGTCCGGGGGCTGGAGCTGGGGGCGGACGATTATGTGACCAAGCCCTTCTCGCCTCGGGAGCTGATCAGCCGCATCAAGGCTGTCCTGCGCCGGGTGGATACCCCGGCCACGGCGGGCGGGGCGGTGCAGATTGATGATTACCTGACCATCGACTTCAACCGGCGGGTGGTGATCGCCGGGGGCAAAGAGATCAAGCTGCGGCCTACAGAGTGGCGGCTGCTGTATCATCTGGTGAACAACGCGGGGCGGACCCTCAGTCACGAAAGCCTGCTGGCCAAGGTGTGGGGCTACGAATACCGGGACGAGACCCATTACCTGCGGCTCTACATCAATTACCTCCGTCAGAAGATCGAGCCGGACCCCTCCCGCCCGCGTTACATTCTCACCGAACGGGGGGTGGGTTACCGGTTCGTGGACTTCCGGGGCGGGGAGCTGGAGCGGCTGAAGCGCCAGGCGGCGGACGCCTCTTCTTGAGCCCAAAGGCCCTGATCCCCTCGTTCCCCAAAATCCTCCCGAGATGATATAATTGAAAACGCAGGCATCGGGGCGTGGCGCAGCCAGGTTAGCGCACCACGTTTGGGACGTGGGGGTCGTCGGTTCGAATCCGACCGCCCCGACTCGGGCGGGCGTAGCTCAGAGGGTAGAGCGTCTGCCTTCCAAGCAGAAGGTCGCGGGTTCGAATCCCGTCGCCCGCTCCTATTCTGATGAGGGATAGAGTGGGCCCGTAGCTCAACGGCAGAGCAGCCGGCTCATAACCGGTCGGTTGCAGGTTCGAATCCTGCCGGGCCCACAAGGGGGAGGGTGTCCGCCGTCGGAGCACGGAAAGGGGGTGCGCACGGCGCTGTGGAGGAGGGCAGGCCCCCTGGGTTGGGTTCCCCCGCTTCATTCCATCTCAGGGAGGAAGCGATGGCGAACGATCGTCCCTGGTATCGGTTTTATGATCCCCGCACTCCGAGGTCCCTGGAGTATCCCCCCATCCCCTTCTTCCGCTTCCTGGAGGATTCCGCCCGCCGGTTCCCGGATCGCCCCGCCCTGATCTTCAAGCCCGCCCATCAGGGGTTCGCCGGGAGCGCCATGACCTACCGGGAGCTCAACGAGCTCTCGGACCGCCTGGCCGCGGCCCTCTACCATGAGCTGGGGGTGCGCAAAGGGGATCGGGTGGCTTTGATCATGCCGAACATCCCTCAGTTCGTCATCTCCTACTTCGCCGTCCAGAAGATCGGCGGCATCGTAGTGGCCACCAACCCCATCTACACCCCTCGAGAGCTGGAATATCAGCTCGCCGACTCCGGCGCCACGGTGGCCATCGTCCTCAGCCGGATCTACGAGCGGGTGAAATCCGTCCAGCCCAACACCGCGGTGCGCCGCGTGGTGGCCGTTCACATCAAGGAATACATGAGCCCGCTCCTCAAGCTCCTCTACACCCTGGCCCGGGAGCGCAAAGAGGGCGACCGGGTGGCGCTGCGGGACAACGACATCTGGTTCCAGGACCTGCTGCGGCGCTACCGGCCGGACCAGCGGCCGGCGGTGGAGGTGGGACCGGACGACGTGGCCATCTTCCAGTATACAGGCGGGACCACCGGCCTCTCGAAAGGGGCGGTGGCCCTCCACCGCAACATCGTGGCCAACGTCCTGCAGATACGAGCGTGGGATCCGGAGATCCGGGACGGCCAGGAAGTGGTGATGGGCGCCCTCCCGCTGTTCCACGCCTACGGTATGATCGTGGTCCTGGGCCTGGCCATGCAGTGCGGCGCCACCATCGTGCTGGTGCCGAACCCCCGGGATCTGCCGACGCTTCTCGATGGGCTGCAGCGTTATCGCGTGACCATGTTCCCGGGCGTGCCCACCCTCTACAACGCCATCAACAATCACCCGGATGTGAAGGCCGGCAAATACAACCTGCGCACCATCCGCGCCTGCATCTCCGGCGCCGCGCCGCTGCTGCTGGAGATCAAGCGGCGCTTCGAGGAGATCACCGGGGCGAAGCTGGTGGAGGGCTATGGCCTCTCGGAGGCGCCCACCGCCACCCATTGCAATCCCCTCTACGGCCTGAACAAGGAGGGCAGCATCGGGATCCCGCTCCCCGATGTGGACGCGAAGATCGTCAGCCTGGAGGACGGGGTCACCGAGCTGCCGCCGGGGGAGATCGGGGAGCTGGTGCTGCGCGGTCCCCAGGTCTTCCAGGGCTACTGGAACCGCCCGACGGAGACCGAGAACACCCTCCGAAACGGCTGGCTTTACACGGGCGACATCGCCCGAATGGACGAGGATGGCTATTTCTATATCGTGGATCGCAAGAAGGAAGTGATCAAGCCGGGCGGCTATCAGGTGTGGCCGCGGGAGGTCGAGGAGGTCCTGGCCCAGCATCCCAAGATTAAAGAGGTGGCCGTCGCCGGGATCCCGGATCCGCATCAGGGGGAGGCGGTTAAAGCCTGGGTGGTGCTCCACGAGGGGCAGACGGCGACGGTGGAGGAGATCCGGGAGTGGTGCCGGGACAAGCTGGCGCCTTATAAGATCCCGCGTTTCATCGAGTTCCGAAGCGAGCTCCCCAAGAGCATGGTGGGCAAGGTCCTGCGCCGGGTGCTGGTGGAGGAAGAGCGGGCCCGGGGCCAGCCCACTGGATGAAGCCATCGCTCTTGCAGAAATCGAGGGAGCTGGGGATGTCCGAGATGTCCCCAGCTCCTGTTTTTCCTACGGGGCGCTCACCGGGGGCGACCCAGGGCATTCAGGATCGCCTGGATGGCCTCAGGGGACAGGGGTGGATGGGCAACCAGGGCCAGGTTGTGCGCTACATGGGCGACCCGGCTCATGCCGACCAGAGCGGTGGTGATCCCCGGGGTGGAGCGGACGAACTGGAGGGCGCGCTGGGCTTCGGAGAGGCCCTCGGGGAAGAGGCGCCGCAGCCACAGGGGCCAACTCCGGAGCAAGCGCCCCTGCATCAGGGAGGCGCTGGCCCACACGGTGATCCCCAGATCCCGGGCCACTTCCAGGGTGGTCGCCCATCCCTCGCCCCACGGCTGGTTCCGCCGGAGGGCCGCCTCGGGCATGCTCAGGTTATAGGGAAGCTGCACGAACCGGAAATGATGTTCGGGGCCGCCGACTTCGCGGGCGATGGCCTCCACCTCCGCCAGGGATAGCGCCTCCGGCGCATAGGCCGGAGCCCGGTAAGCCGCCCAGGTGGCGGTCCCATAGAAGCGGATCCATCCTTGAGCGACGGCCTCCTCCAGGACGGCGAAGGCCGCCCGCAGACGCGCCCGGAACTCATCCGGCGGCAAAGCGGCCCGTTGCACCTCCGGGTTGTGCAGGAAGTAGACATCGATGGCCTCCAGGCCCAGGTTCCGCCGGCTCTGGGCGATCTGATGGCGCAGGTAGCCGGGGGCGATGCAGTGCCCGTCCACGAAATCCTCCGGACGCGCGATCCCGGCCCGCAGGTAGGTCTCCTCAATGTAGCGCTGCGGATCCTCCGGCCAGTCCCCCTCATAGGGGACGTAGCCGCCCTTGGTGGCGATGACCAGCTCTTCCCGGCGGAATCCCTGGGCGAGCAACTGGCGGAGGGCCTCGCCGACGCAGCGTTCGCTGCGCTGGAAGCGGTAGTTGATGGCGGTGTCGATGACGTTGCAGCCCCGGGCCACGGCGCAGACGATGGCCTCCACATAGCGGGCGTCGGTCTCCGGGTCGGGATGGCCCAGATAGGTGCCGAGGCCGATGGAAGATAGCCACAGCCCCTGGGCCGGGCGGAAATGGCCCGGGGCCGCAGTCCCCTCGAACCGCCTCGCGTAAGCCCATGTGCCCTGCGGCGTCGCCCATCCGGGGATCGCCGCCTCCATCTCTTTATTCACTATTCACTCCAGCGCCCGCCGCAGCTCTGCCGCGTGATCCCGTTCGTGGTTCCCCAGATGGTAGAACATCTGCTCCACCGTCATCATTGCCCCGATGGCGTGCTGACCCTCGATGTCCAGCTGCTCCTCGCTCAAGGAGTCCAGCAGCTGGAGCAGAGCCTGGCGGGAGGCCTCCAGGTCCTTCAGGATGTCCTCCACGCGCTGGTTCTCCCGCTTCTGGATCTGGCGCTCGTTCCACACGTCCAGGTTGAAGCCCTCAGGCATATAGCGCTCCCCGGCCAGCACCCGCTGGATGCGGGACATCTGGCCGATCTCCGCCGCGGCCAGGTGGGCCAGGACCTGACGGGCGGTCCATTTGCCGCCTTCGCCCTGCACGGGCTTCTCCCAGTCATCCTCCCGCAGCTGGGAAGCGATGGCCAGCACCTCCGCGCGGGTCTGGTCCAGATGCCTCCGGATCGCCGCCTTGCGCTCGCTCATCGGTCCCTCCTGAAGATCGGGTTTCCCGGATGTGGGGGCATGCCCCCGGATTCACGATCGTAGATGATGGCCGCCGTCCACCACCAGGACGGCGCCGGTGACGTAATCCGCCTCCATCAGGTAGCGCACGGCGCGCGCCACCTCCTCGGGGGCCCCGGCGCGGCCCAGGGGCACGTGGCGGATCAGTCGTTCCCATCGTTCTTCCTCCCAGTGGACGGGCTTGAGGATGGGGCCGGGGATGACGGCGTTGACCCGGATGCGGGGGGCCAGGGCGAGGGCCAGGGCCCGGGTGAGGGCCACCAGGCCCGCCTTGGAGACGGTGTGGGCCAGGTAATCCGGCCAGGGCTTGAGGGCGGATCCGTCGGCGATGTGGATGATGACGCCCTCTTCCATATGGCGGGCGGCGGCCTGGGCGCAGAACATCGGCGCCCGCAGGTTCAGGGCGAGGATCTCATCCCATTGCGCGGGCGTGATCTCGTGCCAGCGGGTGACCCGCATCACCGCCGCCGCGCTCACCAGCCCGTCCAATCGCCCGAAGCGTCGGGCCACGGCATCGACCAGCGGGGGGATCTGCCCGGGATCCCGCAGGTCCGCCGGGAAGGCCTCGGCGTCTACCCCCAGGGCCCGAATCCGGCGGACGGTCTCCTCGGCTTCCTCGGCGGAGGTGTGGTAGTGGACGGCGATGTGGGCCCCGGCCTGGGCCAGGCCCAGGGCGATGGCCCGACCCAGACGCCGCCCCGCACCGGTCACCAGCACCACCCGTCCCCGCAGGTCCATCATCCCCCCTGTGCCCGGATGCGCTGCCACACGCGTTGAGCGGCCACCAGGTCCTGCACCGCCAGGCCGACGGACTTGAAGAGGGTGATCTCCTCCGGCCGCTCGCGGCCCGGACGCCGGCCCGCGGCGATCTCCCCCAGCTCCACCAAGTCGGCCTCGCGGAGGATCCCCTGTCGGATCGCCCACACCACCTCGCCGGCCTCCGCGAGGGCGGCCGCCCGGGAGTCTACCACCACCCGGGCGGCCCGGCGGAAGGTTTCTTCATCCAGTTCGCGCATCTCGAGGGTGAAGGAGCCGATGGCGTTGATGTGGGTTCCGGGCTGCAGGGCCCGGCCGTCGAAGACCGGGACGGAGGAGTTGGTGGCCGTGCACACGATGTCCGCCTCCGCCACCGCGGCCTCCGGGGTGGGCGCGACGGCGATGTCCTCCGGTATGCCCTCCTGTCCTCGTAGTTCCTCGATCAGGGCCTGGGCCCGGGCGGGGGTGCGGCTGTAGACCCGCACCCGTCGGAGGGACCGGACAGCGGCCACGGCCAGCAGCTGGGTGCGGGCCTGGGCCCCGGCGCCGATCAGGGCGAGGGATTCGGCGTCGGGGCGGGCGAGCAGATCCGTGGCCAGCCCCGACGCCGCGCCGGTCCGCCATGCGGTGAGGAAAGCTCCGTCCAGGAGGGCTGCGGGCGCGCCCGTCTCCGGGTCCAGCATCACCACCAGGGCGGAGAGGGTGGGGAGCCCGCGGGCCGGGTTGCGGGGGAAGACGGAGACCACTTTCAGACCCAGGGCATCGGGAGGCACATAGCCGGGCATTACGAGGGTGATGCCCTCCTGTTCCGGGATCGAGATCGAGAGCCGTTGCGGGATGTGGGCGCGTCCCTCGCTGAAGGCGATGAAGGCCGCCCGCATGGCCTCGATGGCTTCGCGCATCGGCAGCGCCCGCCGGATGTCCTCCGCGGTAAAGAAGGGCAGCGTCATCGGAGCCTCCTTCGGGTCTGTTCACGCCGCTTCCCGGGCCAGCTGCAGCGGCCGTTGCACGGTCTCACGGATCGGGATCCCTCGCCGCAGCCATTCGGCGAGGAAGATCTCCGGATCGACGGCGCGTTCCACCGGCAGGGCTCCCTTTGGGGTCTGGCCCCGGGCCATCATCGTGGCCACCACAGCCGCGTGCCCGCCTGTGGTCCGCTCCATGGCCGTGAAGCCGGTCTCCGGGTCGTAGAAATCCATCAGATCCAAGGTGAGGGTCATCGGCTCCCCACGATGGATCCCTTCGCAGGTCACCCGGAGCACCACGACATCGGCGGGATCCTCCGGGAACTGCAGGCGGGGCTCGACCAGCCGGTGGAAGACCTCCCGGGGGATCACGCGGACGCCGTCGACCTCCACGGGCTCGGTCTCCAGGAACCCCAATTCGGCGAGCAGGCGGATGCGTTCCAGATGGCCCGGGTAGCGAACGGTTTTTTCCTCATACGTTTCCAGGATCCCCTGGAAGCTCCAGGGGCAGGTGGAGGTTCCCCCTGAGGTAACAAAGGCCTCACATGTCCCCACAGGCGGCGGGAACGTCACCGTCTCCGGCTCGCTCAGGGCCTCGACCTCCACGATCCGTCCTTGCCGGAGGAAGACCGCCTTGCCGGTGTATTCGGCCGTCAGGCCGGCGATGTGGAAGAACAGCTGGTAGCCCAGGGGGCCCTTGGGCCGCTGAGGGAGCCCACCGCACCAGATGCGGACGTGCCGGGGCTGATCCATCCGGCGCATCGCGTAGACCGCCAGGGTGTTGCCCAGGCCGGGCATCAGCCCACAATCCGGGATGAGAGAGATCCCGGCCTCCCGGGCCGCCTCATCCAGGGCCAGCACTTCTCGGGTGGTGGGGAGATGCCCGCCCAGATCGCACAGGGAGGTCCGAGCCCGAAGGGCGGCCCGAGCGAGGAGGGGGTTGAACCGGTAGGGGACGGCGCTGATGGCGGCGTCTGCGGTGCGCAGGAAGGCCACCGCGGCCTCCTCGTCCCGCACATCGAGGACAGCAGGTTGCACCAGGGGACGGCCGAGGAGGCGGTTGAGGCGCGCGGCGGCGCGCTCGGCCCGAATGGGAGCCTGATCCGCCAGCCGGATCTCCGTCGCATCCCCGAAGCGGGCCAGATCGTAAGCGGCGGCCGTGCCCTGCATCCCCGCGCCGATCACGGCATAGCGGAAGGCCATCGCCTTGCACCTCCGATGGACAGGATAGAAGCGGGTGCGCTATGGATCCTCCGCGGGTTCCCCGGGAGGCGGGCTGCCGGTGAGGAAGGCCTCCAGCAGCGCCAGGGCGGCCTCGACGGCGAGCTCTTTGTTCTCAATGCGGTGGAGGCCGCCTGTGATGCGGCGAACCCACGTGCCGGAGGGCCCGGCCAGGGCGATGTAGATGCGCCCCACAGGCTGTCCCTCCACCGGCTCCGGGCCGGCGACGCCGGTGATGGCGAGGGCGAGGTCCGCCCCGAGCAGCCGGCGGATGCCCTCCGCCATCTCTCGGGCCACCTGGGGGCTGACCGCCCCGAAGCGGCGCAGCGTCTCCTCTCGCACTCCGAGCAGGCGGGCTTTGACTTCGTTTCGGTAAGCAATCACGCCGCCCAGGAAGCAGGCGGAGCTGCCCGGGACGTTGGTCAGGCGGTGGCTGAGCCAGCCCCCTGTGCACGATTCGGCCACCGCCAGCCGCCAGCCCCGTTCCTTCAGCCTCTTCTCCACCTGGGCGGCGCGGTCGGGCTCCGGTTGCTCCATCCCGGCGATCGCTCAGCGGAAGATGCTCAGAGGGAGGTAGGCGGTGACGATCCAGTTGGGCTTGTCGACCACCTCACTGATCTTCAAGTCGACCACCACGCTGGCCAGGATGTAGGCCTCCTCCCGGCTCATGCGGTAGGTTTGGGAGATGTGATCGATCATATATCGAACGGCTTTCTTGGCTGCGACCATGAGATCCGGGGCGATGCCGGTGGTGGCGTAGTAGCCCTTCTCATCGTATTTGGCGGTCAACGGCTTGGGACAGAGGAACTGCGGTTCCTCAATGGAGCGCCCCTTATGGAGATAAAAGCGAAGGACGGCATACATGGGAGCCTCGATGGCGGTGACGCAGATCTCCCCATCCCCCTGAGCGGCGTGGGCGTCCCCAACGGAGAACAGGGCCCCTTCCACTTGCACGGGCAGGAACAAGCGGGAACCCCGGGTCAGGTGACGGATGTCCATGTTCCCGCCGAAAGGGCCGGGGGGCATCACGGGATGCTCGCCGGGTTCGCGAGGGGCCACCCCCATCGTGCCGCAGAAAGGATCCAGGGGGATGCGGATATCCTCCCGGAAGAACGTGTGATCCCCCGGCGAGAGATCCCAGATCTTCAGATAGGGCTGTTCGAACTCCTCCGCCAGGAGCCCGTAGCCGGGGATGATCCCGGTCCACCCCCAGCCCTTCGGGTGAAGGTCCACGATCTCCACCTCCAGCACGTCGCCGGGCTGGGCGCCTTTCACAAGGAGCGGGCCGGCCAGGGGATAGATCCGGCTCCAGTCCAGGCGGGTGAGATCCTCCGCCGTCGAGGCCGGGGTGATCTGGTTGTCCGTGACGTCCCGCAGCTCGTAGATCACCGTGTCCCCGGGATCGATCTCCAGGACAGGGGGGAGGGCGTTGTTCCACACGTAATGCACACGGTCGGGCGGGAACAGATGGGTTCGAGGCATGGCGCACCTCCTCCGTATGGGCTGCTGCCGGGTGATCCGGCTCCAGGCTACCACGAAGGTCTGCGGTGGCCCCATCGAAGCGCGCAGGAGCCCCTTTGTCTTCTTCTATTTTAACTGGGTCGATCCCCCCTCAGATAAGGGCGGATTCGGATAAAATAATTAATTGAAAAGAATTTTCAAAAGGACGTCGTCGGCAGGCCGGCCCCTTGAGGGCCTGGCCGAGGCGGATGAGCCCCTCGCAGGAAAGGAGGTGAGGAGCCATGTGGAACGCCTATGTGCTGTGGGAGCTCAGCCGGATGTGGCGAGAGGAGCGGTTGCGGGAGGCGGAGCGGGAGCGCTGGCTCCGGCAATGTCAGGCCCGCTGGGCGGAGGAGAATCGGCGGTGGCGTCTCCTCGCTCTGCTTCGCAGGAAGGGGCAGGACGGGACGGGGAAAGCCTCCCCATCGTCCCCCATGGGCCCGGCTCCTGTTTTCCCCTGATCGGGGCCGGCGCATCCGCCTGCCTCCCCCCTCTGATCCCCGCGGATTCAGCCTATGGAGATCCCGAACATTTCCTCCAGGAGCTCCGGGGTGTGGCGGATGATGGTTTCGGAAGTGAGGGCGTTGGCCCGACAGACCTCCGCGTAAAGATCGGCGCTGCGGCGCGGCCGCCGCGCCTGGGTCTCCGGATCCACCTCGATCAGCCCGAAGCGCAACGTCCATCCTTCCGCCCACTCGAAGTTATCCACCAGGGACCAGTGGAAATAGCCCCGCACCGGGACGTTCTGCTGAATGGCCCGCCACATGGCATGAAGATGGCGGACCAGGAAGCGGGGCCGCTGATCATCGTCCGCGTCCGGGATCCCGTTCTCCGTCACATAGATCGGCTTGCCGTAACGAGCCAGACGTTTCAGCAGCAGATAGAGGCCCTCCGGGAAGACCTCCCCGTATTCTCCATCGCTGAGCTCCCCGTGAGGGTTCAGGAAAGTCCGGCCGAACAGGGTGGCGGGGGAGCGCCGGTCGAAGGCCGAGAGGCGCCGGGTGTAGTAGTTCAGCCCAATGAAATCATAGGTTCCGCGCAGGGCCGCCAGGGTGCGGAAAGCGGCCAGGCCGGGCTCCCGACCCGCGGCCATGGCGTCCAGGACAAGACGGTTGAACATCCGGTCGTGCAAGCGGGCGATCATGCGGTCGAGGGGGGAAGCGGGATGGGCGGGCTCGAAGACCACCATGTTGTGGGCGATCCCCACCTGGGCCTCCGGCTGGATCTCGTGGATCGCGTGGTAGGCCCGGGCGTGGGCCTGCATCAGGTGGCGGAGGACCTGCATGGAGAGGCCGAAGTCCCGCTTCCCCGGCGGCCACTTCCCCTCGTTCCAGCCCATGTAGGCCAGGACGTTCGGCTCGTTGATGGTGCACCACAGTCGGCAGAAGTCCTTCAGCGCGCCTACCGCGTGCCGCACGTAGCGCTCGAAGCGCTCGACGGTGAGGGGGTTCTCCCAGCCGCCCTGCTCGGCCAGCCAGAGGGGGTTGGTGAAATGGTGCAGGGTGACCATGGGCTCGATCCCTCGCTCCCGTAGCCCCCGGAGCATCTCCCGATAGCGATCCAGGGCGGCGTCGTCAAAGACGCCCTCCCGGGGCTCGATACGGCTCCACTCGATGGAGAGGCGATGGGCGTTCTGGCCCATAGCAGCGGCGCGGTCGAAATCCGCCTCCGCGTTCCGCCACCAGTCACACGCCCGGCCCGAGCGGCTCCCATCGCGGATGCGGCCCGGCTCCTGCTCCCAGCGCCACCAGTCGTTGTTCGTGTTGTCCCCTTCCACCTGATGGCTGGAGGTCGCCGTCCCCCAGAGGAAGCCGGAAGGGAAGTGAAAGGCGAACTCCACCATAGGGCCTCCCGGTTCGTGGGTTCCTTCCACGGCGGAAAGGCTCTCAGACCGTCAGCGGGATGGGCTCCAGTTGATCCAGGCCAGCCAGGCAGCCAGGAAGGCGGCTCCGAGGGAGGTCACCGGGATCACCAGCTCGCCGCCTGCGGGCATGGGCCCCCGGGCGGCGAAAGCCAACCACATCGCCGTCGCCACGGTCCACCCCGCCGCCGAGCCGATCAGCCCGGCGAGGAACATCCGGATCCAGCGCAGGCGAGAAGGAGGGATCATCTCGTGGCCTCCTCTTCGCAAGGAGGGGACGCCTGGATCATCGGGCGAGAGCCCAGTCGCCCCACATTTATGATTCTTGCGGGATTTCGTGGGGGGCGTAAGGGCGGCCGTCGGTGAGCCACCAGACCCCCTGGTCCCCGCGCGGCCCAAGCCGCCAGGGGGTAGATCTCGGGACCTGCCGCCACGGGGATCCCCTCCGCCTCCGGCCGGGCCTTGCGCAGGATCTCCGCCCGCTTCGCATCGTCGGTGTCCACCTTCGCGAAGACCTCCACCACCCGAAAGGCCTCGCCGCCGGTGGCCCGGGAGCGGCCCCGGACCAGGACGTCGGCGTCCTCCAGCTTGGCGGCCTCCTCCGCAGGGTCTTGGGGGACTCCAGGAGCTCTCGGGTGAGCAGGCGCTGGCGTAGGGCCTCCACCCACTCCGGGTGCCGGTCCAGCAGGCGCATCAGGTCGTTGAAATCCCGCACCGTGAGCCCCATCGCCGCCTCCTCGAGCAATTGTATCATAACAATGATAGGCAGACCGTCTGGTCGGAGCGCGCCGTCTTTCTTCCGGGCAGCGCTATGGCTCACATCCTCCTCCCGGAGGCCGTCGTGACGTTTTTCCGAGCGGATCGGCCGCTCATCCTCGCTCATCGGGGGGCCTCCCGGATCGCCCCGGAGAACACGCTGGCCGCTTTCCGCCTGGCCCTGGAGCAGGGTGCCGACGGGCTGGAGCTGGACGTCCAGCTCTCCCGGGACGGCGTTCCGGTGGTGTTCCACGATTCGGAATTAAGCCGCACCACGGATGGCCGCGGCCGGATCTCGGAGAAGACGCTGGCGGAGCTTCGGACGCTGGACGCAGGAAAATGGTTCGATCCTCGCTTCGCCGGGGAGCGGATCCCCACACTGGAGGAAGTTTTCGAGGCCTTCGGGGATCGGGCCCTTTACAACATCGAGCTGAAGGCCTTCGGGGTGCGGGATGATGGGCTGGTGCGGGCGGTGGTGGCGTGCGTTCGGCGCTACGGGCTGGTCCATCGGACGCTGCTTTCGTCCTTCAATCCGCTGACCCTGCGCCGGGCCTGGCGCTTGGCGCCGGAGATCCCCCGTGGGCTTCTGGTGGATCTCGATCTCCCCCTCCCGTTGCGCCGGGCCTGGCTGGCCTTCCTCGTCCCTCACCAAGCTCGCCATCTCTCGTTCCGCATGATCGATGAGCGAACGGTCTCCTGGTGTCGGCGGCGTGGCCTGGCGGTGGTGGCCTGGACCGTGAACGACCTCCAGGAGGCGGAGCGTCTGATCCGCCTAAGGGTGGACGCCCTGATCACCGATGATCCAGCTCTCCTGGTCCGTCTTCTTGGGGCGCAATGAACCTCTTCGACGTCGGGAGACCGTGCTACAATGCGGGATTGTGATGAACGAACGGAGGAAGGCGCGATGATCCATCTGGACGACCCGGTGCGTTTACGGGCGCTGGATGCGGGCCGGATGCTGGACCTGGTGGCGGATCTGCCTCGGCAGCTTCGGGCGGGCTGGGAGCTGGCGATGGCGGTGCCGTTGCCTTCCGGGTGGACGGCCTCGGCCTTCGATGGGGTGGTGAT